>JBBTSL010000113.1:0-7443 GCA_038064745.1 Patescibacteria group bacterium
TCGCGCTCCCACGGCAGTACGCCGTCTTTGATGCCGCGGGGAAATCCATTGTAGCCGAGCCCAACGACGATATTGTCCTCATCGGCGATGCAGGAGCCGGCCTGGGTGGAGGGATCTTTGGATCGGTCGGCGATGACGTGCGCCATGCGCATGAAGCATTCATCCCAGGAAATATTGTTTGTTCTGGCTTGTTGCATAGGAGAAATTTAGTGTTGGTAGTATATGAGAAAGGCGAGTGTAAGTCAACAAAATTAATCAGGAAATTTTAGCTCAGTTAGCACCCCTTCCGAAGTAATTGTTACACTCAACGAACCATCTTTCACGCGTTTTTTGAGTGGGTTATAATCAGAAAAATTCGGATAAAATCCTTCAGCCAAATTTATATATAGTTCAGTAACTTTTTCAGAACGCGCCGCTAGATTTATAATCCTTTTTAGATCTTCGGGTTTGTATAGATTATTTACACTCAAGGATGATGAGTTAATTTTGTTTCGGGAAATATAAATATTGCTTAACGCGTCCGAAACGCTACAATCTAGAGTTAGCTGGGCAAGAGGAATGTTTTTAAATTTTGCTAAATATTCAACGCGATCTGTTTCAAAACCCTCTGTCATAAGATTATCGAAATTTTTAATAGTCATTATTCCGTATAAACTAACGTAATCTAGATCATGATCCTGTATTTTTTTCAGATCAATTTCGCCTCGGACATTGCTAAGTGATAAATATCTAACTTCCGATAAGTCCAGGGCGGAAAAATGGGTAATGTCGGAATTGTCTACGTCGATCGATTTTAATTTTATGCCTTTAAGTTCAGTTAAATCCCGAACCTCGCCATCCCAAACAAACAGCGAGCCTGACCTCGCTATTTCTTCCAGTTCTTCTTTGGTAAATTTTTGGGGAGTTTGATCCTTATGTTCTTTGGTGTTTGGTTTTTGTTTTTCAGCGCGCGCCTTTATCTCGGTCGCAGTCAAATATTGTATTTTGAAAAAATTTGAAGCGGCTTGTTCATAGGTTTTGGCGAGGCGTTTCTCATAATCCTTTTTGTCTTCCTTCAGGTCGCTTCCGCTGAAGGTTTGGGTTGGCGGGTGCTCAAATGCAACGTGAAAGAACGAATTGGAACTGACCGGCTTGCCGCTAAGCGGCTTTTCTTCGGGATTGGCCTCTTTTTGTAAATAAGATTTTTTGAAAATATCAGTGTCGGTCAAGGTCGTGCCGGCGAGATCTGCATCGGTTAGTTTCTCCGGCAATCCCTCGAGCGCGTACCAATTATTGCCGATTTTCATAATTAGGCGAACGTGCGGCGCTTTGTCATTTTGTTTGTCGCCGTTAAACCACTGCAATTTTCTCTCTGAGTTCGGATAAATTTCCGACACTAGGCTGTCCATAAATTTGGCGCGCGCTTCGCAGTTGCCCTTTCGTTCGTCTTTATTTTTCCTCAAGACATCGGCGAGGAGGGCGGCAGTTGGATCGTATCGGCCTTCTTCTTGTGACAACTCATAGAGCACCTTCATTTGATTCGGCTCTACTTTGGTTTCTTCTAGGAATTTTTGTTTGAGCTGTTCGAACACTTGCGCGTTCTCCAGAGTTTCATCTTCACTGATTCCATGAAAGCTTTCGCTTTTCAGATAGAAAGTAATCGGCGCCGTTGCCCCGCCTTTTTCTAGCAAATTTTTATAATCAGCCTCAGTTTCGGATGCGAACTGGCGCTCCAAGAATTCTCGTCCGGTCCGTTCAGCCGACTCAGCGAGCTCGCCGGCCTCGTCAGCGATTCCCCGCCTGACTTCGGGGATCGCCGCGCCGACGGCGCCGATATGAAGTCCTAGGGATAAAAAGAGGCCGAGAAGGGTGTTCCGGGTTTTGTTTTTTTCAGTTCGCCTACCACGTTCCTCTGAAGGGGTGAATTTTTCTGGCATATTAGCCGATACTTTAGCTTAATTTGGCAGAGGTGTCAAAATAAAAAACCCGAGCTTATTGCCCGGATTTTTTTATAAACCTTTTTATTTTAGACTACAGTTACTCCCATCTGTCTCGCGGTACCTTCTACCATCTTTTCGGCCGCTTCGACGGAGTTACAATTTAAATCAGGCATTTTCTTTTCGGCGATCTCCTTGACCTGAGCTTTGGTAATCTTGCCGACTTTCTCCTGCAGCGGTTTGCCGGATCCCTTCGTGATGTTGGCAGCTTTCTTGATAAGTTCCGCGACCGGAGCGATCTTCATGATGAAGGAGAAGCTGCGGTCTTCATAGATGGAGATGACTACCGGTACGACCTCGCCCTTTTTGTCTTTGGTTTTGTCGTTGAACTCCTTGCAGAAGCCGGCAATATTCACGCCGTGCTGGCCGAGCGCCGGGCCGATCGGTGGCGCTGGGTTGGCGGCTCCGCCCATGATTTGCAGTTTGACTTCAGCCATTAGTTTTTTTGCCATATTCGAAATGAGTAAGAGAATTAAATTAAATGTTTTAATTTAATTCCGAGCGAATGAGAATATATGATTTTAATCCTATAAGTTTTACAATTAGTAATTGTGGATTCCCGCCTGCGCGGGAATGACAGTTGACTCGGCCGAGAAGCGCAGCCTGTCAAACTTTATTAAATCTTTTTTACTTGTAGTGCATCGAGCTCAACCGGTGTCTCGCGTCCGAACATCGAGACGAGCGCTTTAATGCGGCCGCGTTCGGCGTCGACATGGCTAATCTTACCTTCGAAATTTTTGAATGGGCCATCGACAATGCGGACAATATCGTTGACTTCCACATCAATCTTGTGGGAAGGTTCGGAGGAGCCGCTGACGCGTTTCAGGAGGGTGTCGATTTCTTTCTGGTCAACCGGGGTGGGCGTGGTGCCGCTGCCGACGAAGCCGGTCACATTTGGAGTGTTGCGAACCACATACCATGAGTCATCGGTCACGATCATCTCAACGAGTATGTAGCCCGGGAAAATCTTCTCTTCGATGGTGGTGCGTTTGCCGTTCTTAATTTTTATTTTCTTTTCTTTCGGGACGAGCACGTTGAAAATCTTCTCCTTCATATTGAAGGATTCCACGCGCTGTTCGATATTGTGCTTGACGTTTTCCTCGTACCCGCTGTAGGTGTGCAGTACGTACCAGCGTCGGCCGAGATTTAGTGTTTGTTTGGCCATAGTGAGAGTTTGAAAAGTTGAAAGTTATAAAGTTGAAAGTCTGGCGACTGATTAACGGGTGATGATCTTGGAAATACCGAAGCTGAAAATGTTGTCCAGGACAGCGAAAAATACCGCCAGGAAAATGCTGAGACCGATGACGACGAGGCTGTAGTTGATGGTCTGCTCCTTGGTGGGCCAGGTTACTTTCCTCATTTCGGCGTATGATCCGAGGAGATAGTTTTTCAGCGCTTGTAACATATATAGGAGGGTTAAAAAAAAGCCTTTCGGCTGTTTATGATGAGACTAGTATAGCAGAGGTTGGTATTTATGTCAAGAGATACACTATTTTCTGATAATGGAAATAATTTTGACAATTTTTTCGTTTACGTCGGTTTCATTCATAGTTCCGTCTGTAATGCCGCCATTGATCTGGCCAATAAGACTATCTACCTCTTCGATATTGGCCAGGTCTTGTTCTTTAGGTTCTTCATTGGGATATGCTTCTCTGAATGTTGGAAGAGGAAATAATTTTGGAAATTTCTCTTTTATAGTTTTTAGACTTTGTTTGTAATCAAGCAATGACTTAATCATTCCGAATTTGTTAATGTAATCGTGTCTGAAGTTGTTGAATTTATCAAAAATAGAAGGGGGGCCATTTCTTTCCTCCGATCTTGGGCCGAGTTTTTCATCTAGTGTTCTTTTCAGATCCAGATTAATCGGACCACTAATGGATTCGCCAGTAGTGCTTTCTTCGTCATCGAATTCGTCAGGCCCGCTGCCTTCTGTATTTGGAGTTTTTGGCATAGGTTTAAATATCAAGATTTTGCACTGATTTCGCGTAAGTCTGGATGAACTTCTTGCGCGGCTCGACTTCGTCTCCCATCAGGATTTCGAAAGTTTCATTAGCAAGCTCGGCGTCGAGAGCAGTGACGATCTTCATGACGCGCGACTCGGGATTCATCGTGGTCTCCCACAGCTGCTCCGGATTCATTTCACCGAGACCTTTGTAGCGCTGAATATTTATTTTCATCCCGCCGATGATGACGGCCTCGGTCTCGGGTTGACCCTCCTCCTCGGCAACTCCCCCTGCCCCCTCTTCGGAAGAGGGGGATACTCCTTCTGGTTTGTCCAACCCACCCCTACCCCGCCCAAGCGGGGATTTGCTCCCCTTTTCCTTTTTTAGACGTTCGATAATAGCATCGCGTTCATCGGCGTCATAGGCGTAATGCATTTCTTTGCCTATTTTCACACTATACAGTGGCGGCTGGGCGATATATATATGGCTGCCCTTGATGAGATCCGGATAATAGCGATAGAAGAAGGTGAGGAGCAGAGTGCGGATATGCGCGCCATCGACGTCGGCATCGGTCATGATGATGATGCGGTGATAGCGTAATTTGGAAATATCAAATTGTTCGCCGATGTTAGTGCCCATGGCGATGATGAGGGACTTTAGTTCGTTGTTAGCAAGGATTTTATCGAGGCGAGCTCGCTCAACGTTTAGGACCTTGCCGCGCAGGGGGAGTATGGCTTGATGTTCGCGGTCGCGGCCTTGCTTGGCGGAGCCGCCGGCGGAGTCGCCCTCTACGATGAACAGCTCGGACTCCTCGGCGTGACGGCTGGAGCAGTCGGCCAGCTTGCCCGGCAGAGTGAAACCTTCAAGCGCTCCTTTTCGCAGGATAGTGTCGCGCGCGATCTTGGCGGCGGCGCGAGCTTTGGCGGCGAGGACGCATTTGCCGATGATGCCCTCGGCGTCCTTCGGATGTTCCTCGAGGAAGACGAGGAAGGCATCGCCAAGCACCGCTTCGACGGCCGTCTTGGCTTCGGTGTTGCCAAGCTTGCCCTTGGTCTGGCCCTCGAATTGAGGATCGCGGATCTTGATGGAGATGACGGTGGTTAGTCCTTCGCGCACATCATCGCCCGATAGATTTGGGTCTTTCTCCTTTAGGAAGGTTTTGTTGCGAGCGTAGGTATTGATACTGCGGGTGAGGGCGGTGCGAAATCCGGCCACGTGCGTGCCGCCTTCCTGGTTGTAAATATTGTTGGTGAAAGCGTAGAGCGACTCGGAGAATTCGTTGGTGTATTGCAGGGCGATCTCAACGCCGACCTTCTCCGCTTCCTTCTCAATGTAAAAAATATTTTCGTTCTTGGCTTCGTGATTTTGATTCAGGAATCTGACGTAGGAAGCGACCCCGCCTTCGAAATAGAATTGATAGGTAGGGTTGGGGAAGTTGAGGGCGGTCTTGTCCTTGGCTCTCTCCTCCGGGCTGCGCTGATCGGAGATTACCATATGCACCTTCTTCGTAAGGTAGGTATGCTGGCGCAGGTGATCGAGAATAGTCTTCCATTCGAAATCCAATGATTCGAAAATTGTATTGTCCGGTTTGAAAGTGATGATAGTGCCGGTATCTTTGGCCTTGCCGATCTCGCGGACTTTCTTCTGCGGGACGCCGATCTTGTATTCCTGCATCCAAATTTTGCCGTCGCGGTGGACTTCGGCTTTGGTATAGATAGAGAGCGCGTTCACGACCGAGACACCGACGCCATGCAGGCCGCCGGAAATTTTATAACCCTCGCCGCCGAATTTACCGCCGGCATGGAGGATGGTCATGACGACTTCGAGGGCGCTGACCTTCTTCTGAGGGTGGATGTCGACCGGGATACCGCGGCCGTTGTCGCGCACTTCGACGGTATGGTCAGGAAGTAACGTAACATGGATTTTGTTGGCAAAGCCGGCCATCGCTTCGTCGATGGCGTTATCAACCACTTCCCAGATTAGATGGTGCAATCCGACCGGACCGGTGGATCCGATGTACATGCCGGGGCGGCGACGTACCGCCTCAAGGCCTTCGAGTACGGTGATGCTCTCGGCGCTGTAGCCGCCTTTTGTTTTCTCAGTCTTTGCGGTTGGATTTTCAACTTTTACCTTTTCCCTTTTAACTTCATCCTCAATTCTTCCTTTGGTTACTTTTCGGTTAGGCATACATTAGTATATAGGCAATAAGCAAGGTAAGCAGAGTAAGCAATAAGTACGATTTAGTAACGTTATTTTATCACAAAATGTATTGTATGGCAAGGGTAGATTTTTGTAAATTTGATGATTTTGGTATATAATTACGACATGCCAAATATATTTTCAGTAAACAATCAAACGCCTGAGACTCCCAAGGTTGCCATCGCGCCGAAGGTGAGCGCCAGCCGCTACATCGACCCGACCGGAGAGTTTACTTCCAAGGATTTGAAATATGGCCTGTGGTGGGTGAAGTACAAGGTCCTGCTTTATCGTCTGCTTGTGGCCGGGCTCATCGCGCTCAGCATCGTCTTTTGGGTTTATAGTATTCCGAGTTGGGTAGTTTTCCTCGTCCAGATACCGGAAGCAAGCCGGGTCGAGAAGCAATCGTCGGAATTCATAAATTATAATAGTATCATTCGGCGTTTTAATCAGAAGCCTCTCCAGATAATTTCGACTAATTTATTTCAAGGCGGCGTCGGCAAGGTTGACGCGGTGGCTGAAGTTGCAAATTTGAATGATGATTCTTACGCGACCTTTGACTATGTCTTCCGGATCAGCGGGACGAGTACCGCCCCGGGCAAGGCGATCATCCTCGCGGGGAGCAAAACTTTGGCGGCGTCCCTCGGCCTCGCTGATATGCCGGGAGCGACCGGCGCCGCGTTGCAGATCAGAAATTTGCAGTGGCAGCGCGTGTCGGCTCATGATATTCCAGATGTGAAATCTTGGCAGGATAGCCGGATTAATTTTACTGTTCGCAGTACGACTTTCGAAAATCCGATAACAACGCCGGAGCTGAAGACCAATCGGCTGGCGTTCGATCTGAAAAATGAGAGCGCATTCGGATATAAGCGGCCGCAGTTTTTGGTCGGGCTGTATAGTCAGGGCAGTCTGGTCGGCGCGATGTTGCTTCAGACCGACGATTTTCATTCTTTGGAAATGAAAAGCGTCGATCTCAGAAATTTTACTTCCAATTTGTTGGTTCAAAGCATTGAAATTTTTCCCCAGATAAATATTTACGACCAGGATGTTTTTCTTCCTCCGGAGCGATAACTGAACGTAATTTTCTATGCAACTTCTTGGTAAATTTTCTTCGCGCAGTTTTGATTGGGTATTATTTTTATCGGTCTGCCTCACGATTGCGATGGGTCTCTCCGCAATATATAGCGTTGATCTGTCGCGCCTGCCTACCGGACAGGCAGGGGGGCAGGAGCTGGTTTATTTCCGCAAACAGCTGCTGTCGGTCGCGGTCGGCATGGCCCTCTTAACCCTCGCCAGTCTGACGCAGTATACTTGGTTTCGATCGAACG
>JBBTSL010000114.1:0-1844 GCA_038064745.1 Patescibacteria group bacterium
CAGCGACGAGACCAATGTGGTCCTGCGCGACCGCCAAGTGCTAGCCGAGGATGGCATGGTCGTAGTGATCGCCACCATCGACGGCAAGACCGGCAAGCTGATCCAGAATCCGGATATCATCTCCCGCGGCTTCGTGTTCCTAAAATCCCACAAAGAATTAATCGAAGATCTACGTCATCGCGTCAAGAAACTCGTCATCGAATCCGATCCTCTGTCCTGGGCCGACACCAACTACATCCGCAATAAAATCCGCGACTATGTCGGACAGTTCCTGTTTACGAAAACAGAAAAACGCCCGATGATATTGCCGGTGGTGATTGAAGTTTAGCGAATGCGACAGGACCTCACCCTACCCTCTCCTCTGCGGAGGCGAGGGTCGCACGTCCCTCTCTGCCTCCGCAGAGGAGAGAGCCGGAGAGAGGTAGCAAATTGGCCAATTACTTTTTACTAATATCAATATGTCCAAACCCCTCATCACCTTCTATGGGATCTGGCCGGAGATGAAATTATACGTCGAGGAAAAAATGCGAAAATTCAATTGCAAGATTTTCACCGACAAACTCCTTCCGGAAAACGTCGAACCAAATACTGAAATTCTGGCCGCCTTCCTCGAGTCACCGGTCAACAAAGCCGTGCTCGACAAAATGCCAAGATTAAAACTCGTCGCCACTCTCAGCACCGGCTTCGATCATATCGATCTCACCGAATGCAAACGACGCGGCATCATGGTGGAAAATGTCCCGACCTACGGAGAAAATACCGTTGCCGAACACGCCATGGCTCTCCTACTCGGCCTCACCCGCAAACTTTTCCAATCAGTAAAAAAAGTAAAAGAAGGCGTCTATGACTTCCACGGCCTGCGCGGAGTCGACCTCGAGGGCAAGACCGTCGGCGTCGTCGGCACCGGCCACATCGGCTCGCATTTTGTAAAAATGTTGTCGGGCTTCGGCGTGAATATTCTAGCCTACGATAAATTTCCAAATAAGGAACTGGTAAAAAAATACGGCGTAAAATATGTGCCGCTAAATACTCTGCTGAAAAAAAGCGACATCGTCAGCCTGCACACCCCGCTCCTGCCAACGACCCATCATATGATAAATAAAGACAGTATCAAACTAATGAAGAAGGGATCAATCCTCATCAATACCGCTCGCGGCGGCCTTATCGATGCCGAGGCTCTCGCCTACGCGCTCCAGAATGGCCAGCTGGCGGGCGCCGGACTCGATGTGCTCGAGGATGAGAACTTGATCCAGAATCATGAGGAGGTCGTCAATTGCGGCGATAGCTGCAAGCTTAAGACCACCGTTTTCAATACTATAATCATCGATCACCCAAACGCGATCGTCACCCCGCACAACGCCTTCAACAGCGCCGAGGCGCTGAGGCGGATCATCGACGTCACCATCGATAATATTATTGCTTTTACAAAAGGGAAAGTACAGAACCATGTCAAATAATTGGCCGGACCTCATCCTCGCCTTCTCCTTGAAGGAGAAGGAAACCACTTCCCCTCTCCTCATAAGGAGAGGACGGGGTGAGGTCCCGTCGCCTATCTCATCCAAAAAAAAACCTGCACCGTTATGGTGCAGGTTTTATTTATAGCGATAAGCCGAATTTTGTCGAGGACGATCATTTATCTACTCTGATTATTACTAATCAGATGCTGCCCGCCTTCGCTCTGATGAGCTACGGCGAGGCGAAGCGAACGAACTTTTCGAACCCGCCGATAGGGCGGAAGCGCTGCTCTTGCATCAGGTAGGGTTTAGCACTCCCATAAATTGCTCCATGGGGAGTATAGTAGCTTTGATCTAGAACCAAAACCTCCATACACTTTTCACCTTTCT
>JBBTSL010000115.1:0-3222 GCA_038064745.1 Patescibacteria group bacterium
TTTAGCCGATTGGGTATAATGTTCATACTTAAAATAATTTCTAGTATGTCACATAAAAAGGCAGGCGGCTCTACACGATTGGGCCGAGATTCCAACGCGCAACGCCTTGGCGTCAAGGTCCATGATGGCGAGCTCATCAACAGCGGCGGGGTCATAATTCGCCAACGAGGCACCAGATTCAACCCCGGAAAAAACGTCCGCAAAGGCAAGGATGACACTCTTTTTGCATCCGCCGCCGGGAAGGTTAAATTTTCCCAGCGAAAGAAAATGCGCTTTGATGGCGGACTCAAAAACGCGAAATTTGTTGAGGTGGTAGTGGCATAAATACAAAACTAAAAACAAAAAAATTGGCCACTAACGGTCAATTTTTTTGACTTTATAACTTTATAACTTTATAACTTTCTACTTTTAACTATCATATCCCCCACTCTTTCTTCAGCTCCGCAATGCCATCCTCGAGTGTGACGGTCGGATACCAGCCAAGAAGTTTCTTTGCCAACGATATGTCGGCTTCGATAAAGCGCATTTCCCCGGCACGAGCCGGCAAATTTTTTGTGGGCCCGCCAATAAGTTTAGCGATTGAATTTACACTGACCTGTCGGCCGGAACCGATATTTATCGGACGGCCATCGCTAACATTCGATTTCCAAGCGCGGATATTTGCATCAACTACGTCTCTAACGTGAATATAATCGCGGGTCGCCTCCCCATCGCCGACAATTGTCAATTTTTTCTTTTCACTTCTTTGGGACAAAAAAATCGGAATTGCCATCGGATAAGATCCGGTCGCCAATTTTCTAGGACCAAAAACATTAAAATAACGAAGACAGGCCGTTTCAAGTTTAAACAAGTCGGAAAATAATTGGCAATAATTTTCTCCGATGAGTTTGTGAAGTCCGTATGGGCTCATCGGTTTCGGAACCAGCTCTTCCCTAATCGGCAATGGTTGCTCACCATAAGCCGCGCAGCTGGAAGAAAATATTACCTTTTTCACGCTATTTTCCTTGGCCGCCATTAAAACATTTAGGGTTCCGGTTACGTTTATTTCATGAGTGCCGATTGGATCCTCAATCGAAACCGGAAGCCGCGGGTCAGCTGCCAGATGGAATACCACCTCAGCGTTCTTGAAAAGTTTGGAAAGTTTCTTATAATCTCGAATATCGACCTTGAAGAATTTGGCCTTTTTGTTTACAAAATCTTTTTTCCCCAGCATCAGATTATCAACTACAACCACCTCATGTCCTTCGGCAATCAGTCGGTCTGCTAAGTGTGAACCTATAAAGCCGGCGCCGCCGGTGACAACTAATTTAGACATATTACTTTTTTCCTTTTATAAACGGAGAACCGACCGCAATTATATCATAACCATTCTCGGCAAGCGACTCATATGACCCATGTATAATACGCCTACCATCCATAACAAGATAGGGGGCCGGACAAACCGATTGAATAAGATCGCCCAGTATTTTAAACTGCGGCCAATCGGTGCAAATGATGGCGGCACTAGTATCCTTGAGCGCGCCTTTTTCATCTAGCTCGTATGATATTTTATCGACATGAGGATTCTTTCCAAAATGATTTTTACATTCATTCATTGCTGCTGGATCATATACTTTAATTTTTTTAACTCCAACGCCAATTAATTGCTGTATGACAGAGATTGCGCCCGAATTTCGCAGATCGTTGGTATCCTGCTTAAAGGCGAGCCCTAGTACTGCGACAGTCTTATCAACCCAGTCAAAATGCGCCTCAGTTTCGGCTCTACCAAAAAAATGATCAAGCTGAAAAATATTTGCGTCCAATATTCCGCGCACAAGTGATGCTCGAGCGCCAGCATTTTCCAACTGATGAGCCAGCGAACCCGCATCCTTGATAAAGCAACTCCCCCCACTGAATAAGCTATCATAAAGCCCCCACGAACCGATTCTGGGATCTACAATGAGAACCTTCCTTACCTGTTCATATTGAATATGATCAAACTGCTCACAGGTACGCCCGACAACATCAAAAGTTGTGACGACCTTATTGAATAATAAGAAATTTGCGAGTAATTTTCCCGCCGCGGCCTCATAAGGATTAACCTCAATATATTTGACCGAGCTGGAATCAACAAACCGTTGGTAAACCTGCCTCATTACCTTGAAGTCATCACCGGATTTGCAACCCACCACAACTCGATCCGGCCGAATCGAGCCTTCAATCGCCTTGCCTTCCACAAGAAATTCCGGATTCGAAACAATACCGAAATTTTTGACACCCTGCTTCGTAAATAATTCCTCGGTATAATCAATCATCCTGATCGGAACGGTGCTCTTATTTATAACCACAATCCGCGATGTCTGCTTACCGCCGTCACGCCGGGCGAGATACGCGCCGATCATCTCGACCGCGGCTTCGTAATATGACAAATCTGACTCCCCCTCCGCGCCCTCCTTCTCCGGAGTAGGCAAACACATAAATACCGCTTCCGCTTTCTCGGCGAAGGACCCTAATTTCCTCTTGTCAAGCGTAAAAACAATCCGGCTGCGGTTTCGTATCAATAAATCCGCCAAACCGTCTTCATGCAGACAGGACTGGACCACGTCTCGGTCGTCAGTCGACAACTTCTCAACCTTAGTCTTGTCAATATCATAAACCAGAACATCATGGCCGCTATCGGCCGATACTGCGGCCGAACATGCGCCAACGAATCCTCCGCCTATATATAAGATTTTCATACGTTATAAATTTTATAGGTTATTCTTTCAAATATGCCGGCCGGAAAACCAATCATTTTACCGACATCTCCGATTGCCACGATAAGCGGCACTAATATTAAACATAGAATCCGATATGGAATATTTTTCTCTTTTGTAAATTCCCACGAACGTCGCCAAAATTTGAGCATATACAGCATAACGCCGCCTGCCAATACCGCAAGATAGCCAACGGAGAACTTCATCCCCAAGAACAATAAAACGATCGCGCCACCATAGGCTAAATATCGGATTGCCTGGCGATTGATATTTAGCCCGCCATGCCCCTCGCTTCTCGTATAATTATACAGCTGCTGAATATATGATCTCAAAGTGAGGCGCGGCCGCCAAAAAACCAAAGCTTCTCGAACATAGGCCGGCCTACCCGCCAGCTTCTCGATCTTTCGATCGAAGATGACGTCCTCACAGTATGGGATCCACTCCGGATAGCCACCGACATTTTGCCACATAATCCTCTTAAACGCAA
>JBBTSL010000115.1:3232-5685 GCA_038064745.1 Patescibacteria group bacterium
GCAACCGACCGACTTGATGGCTGCCAATCCTTTTTGAACTCATCCTGCCGAGGTATCGTGGAGGCCGCAATAAGATAGGTTAAAATTCCATCCTCCGGCGCTAACCATGGCGCGAAACCAGTCGCGCTCCATTCTATTCCCGCACCTCTCAATGGACCCGTTAATTTTTTTAGCCAATCACGGCCATAAATACAGCCGGCGTCAGTCACGGCAATTATATCCCCCATGGCTGCGGCAATTGCCACATTCCTACCGTGCGCGATATTACCCGGCGCCTGAATAATTTTTAGACCGACTATGGAGTTCTTCATTAACACCAAATATTCCCATGTACCATCACTCGAGCCGCCATCGACTATCACCAATTCATCGGCCTTATCCGATTGCTCGGCATAACTTTTGAACCATTGCGGCAAAGTTTTTTTTTCATTGAAAACGGTCATTATTAAAGAAACCATATTAAAAACTGCGATAATTCATCGGGTTTCCTTTCTTCCCAAGGATGCCATCAATCGTACCCTCAGCCAAGAAACATGCCTCCTTAAAACCGTATTTAAGAGTAAAGTAACCAAAATATAAACCTAAATAAACAAAAGAAAAAATGAATTGCAAGGATGAAGCGTTCCTCCTTAGAAAATGGATGCGATTCCTAAACATTGTATAAATATGAAAACCGGTGAGCCGTTTGGTGGCAACCGAATCCTTATGAAAGATTGATTCGATCGGCAAATATCGAACGCTGAAGCCTTTCTTTCTGGCCTCACAGCAATAATCTACCTCCTCATAATAAATAAAATAATCTTCACGAAGAAGACCAATACTCTCGATAACTGGGGAAGCGATCAAAAAAGCGCAGCCAAAAATATAATCCGTTTCATATTCAGCATCCTTTTTTGAAGTTTTGTCGGCCGGCTTTTTATCACCGAGGCGCCTGCATATCCCGGTCCATAAATTAACTTTGCCGCCGATGGATTGAAGAAGTTCCGGTTTCTCAAAATATCGGACCTGTGGGCCAAAAATCCCGACCCTGTGATCTGCCTTTTTTATGAAATTTTGGAGGAAATCAGCCGGCACTTCGGTATCGTTGTTCAAGAGAAAATAATATCCATAATTCTTTCGCTTCCGAGACTCGGTAATCAAAAAATTATTCCCGCCGGTAAAGCCGAGATTTATTGATGAAGGTATTACTATTACATCTCCAATCCCTTGGTATTTGGTGATAAGCTTCCCAACCTCGTCATTGCGAGATCCGTTATCCAATACATAAATATCAAAAGTAATCTCTGTCTTGCTCTTTAACAGCGAATCAACGCACGCGACGGTTTCGCCGATACCATTCCAATTCAAAATTAGAATTGCGAGGGCGGATGATGGCATATTCTAAAACATTTTATTGGTCCAGGTCTTAGGCGTTTTGTCATTTATTATTTCAACTGCCAAATGATAACGGAATTTTCGCGGTCCGCGCTCCATAATATAATCAATCATTTGCTGAAGACCGTCCCGAAGCGAAGTCTTAGTCTTATACCCCAGCAACTTCCTAGCTTTATCAGCCGAACAGGTTGCCAATTTAACTTCCTGAGGCCGCCCTGGAACATAAATCGGCTTCAATTCAAATTTCATAAGCTCCGCAATTATTTTTGCCAGTTCATTTACGCTAACAAATTCTTCATCTGGTCCGATGTTGATTTTTTCCCCGACGACATTATCTTGAAAGCCCAGCTTCAGCAGGCAATCAATGTCATCCTGAACAAAGGAAAATGAACGACTCTGCTCTCCGTCGCCATAAATTATCGGCTGCCTCCCTTGCAACATTAAATTTATCATTATTGAAGCCACATTGCGGAATGGATCATCATATTTTTGGCGCGGACCGATTATGTTGTGCGGTATCGCGTGCACCACTTCCATACCGTGAACATGCGACAGCACATCAAGCATTTGTTCGGCGGCCAGCTTGGCGATCCCATACGGATCCTGCGGCTTCGGAATCATAGCCTCAGTAAAAGGAATTGTGTCCTGCTGGCCATATCGGGCCATACTGGAGCAATTTACAAATCTCTTAACGCCTGAAGATATCGCCGCTGACGCAAGTGTAGCTGTAATTTGAAAAGTATTCTTACAAATAACATCAGGCGAAAAAACACTAAGACCTTCATAAGCTGTGCAAGCGGTATGGTACACGATGTCCACGTCTTTCATAAGGCTCTTCATTGTGCTCAACTCACCACAATCAACCTGACAAAAATCAACATCGTCGGGCACATTATCTATGCAACCGCCAATCAGATTATCGCAGCCGGACACCCGATGACCTTCCTTAAGAAGCGCATCCGCCAAATGACTGCCGAGAAAACCGGCGACGCCCGTAACAAATATATTTTTCCTGGTATTATTCATATAAGGGATGATTAAATTAATTCTGTTGAAAAATTTTCGGTTTGCAAGCAATA
>JBBTSL010000116.1:0-4171 GCA_038064745.1 Patescibacteria group bacterium
TTACCGATTTCAAAAATTTTCTCATAACCGGCTGCCAATAATTTTTTCAGGGCGAATTCCGGCGAAGTCCGAAGATGCCAATCGTAAATATTTTTTCCGGCGTCCAGAAGCCGCACCGGCACCGGATTCAGATACGGCTCCTGCCCTGGAAACCGGAGCGCAAGCGGCGTTTCCACTTCCTGAAATCCTGCAGACCAAAAAAATTCACGAATAGCTTTCAGAATTTGAATGCGTTCATCGTGAATTTTTTTTAGTCTTGGATTTTCTGACAGTTCTTTCCAGGTGGACATAAAGGACGGCAAACCCCCTCTAACTCCCCCTTGGAAAGGGGGAGAAACTAAATTTATCGAGAAACGTACGCCATCAAACTGGCCTGGCGAGCTTTCTTGATCTCGCGGGCGACCTGGCGCTGATGCTTGGCGCAGAGGCCGGAGCGACGTCGCGGAGCGATCTTCATATACGAAGATACGAAACGGCGAAGAGTGCCAATATCCTTGTAATCAACAACTAATTTGTTGTTTACGCAATAGTGGCAGGCTTTTGATTTTGAGTTGTCTTTGTGTTGTGTTGGTAATGCCATAAAATTTAAAAAGGAATATCTTCTACTTTAATTTCTTCTTCGATTACTTCTTGCGGCTTGTCCTCCGAAGCATTGCTGTGTCCGTCCGTAGCTTTATGCGAAGGAGGAGCGAAGGAGGAGGCTGGAGAGAAAGTGGAAGCAGCTGAACCAAACGATTCGCCGCCAGCCGGCTTTGTCCCAAGCATAATAAGGTTGTCACAAACGATCTCGGTGCGATTTTTCTTGGTGCCGTCCTGCGCGGTCCATTCGCGTGTTTGGAGGTGCCCCTCGACATAGATCTGCGAGCCTTTCTTCAGATATTGGCTGGCGATCTCGGCAGTGCGCGCCCAGGCGACAATATTGTGATACTCGACTTGCTTCTGCTTCTGACCACTGGCATCCGTCCACTGGCGGTTGGTGGCAATGGAGAAACTGGCAACACTTTTGCCACTCGGTATCGTGCGAAGTTCCGGATCCCTGGTCAGGCGTCCGATGATTGTAGCGCGATTTAGGTCCATAGAATAATTTTAATTTTTCGATTCTATATTCTAGATTCTAGATTCTCACTATACCTGTGGCATCACATCGCCCATCAGATCATCAAGTTTCTTATTAATCTGCTCGATATCAAGCTTTTCAACTTTCTTTTCTACCGCAGCAACGGCTGGCGCGAAAGTTCTCTGTGGTTCGCGTTCAACATTCTGGCGAGACATCGCAGTACCTTCGGTGAAAGCAGTTTTTTGCTGTGAAGTAAGATGAGTATTGAAGTGGCTGATCAGGAAACGAAGCACGTCGCGATGAATGCTGAGTTTGTTTTCAAGTATGGTCAAAGTCGGCGCTTCAGCCTGGAATGTAATTGTATAATAATAACCATACCGGATCTGCTTGACCGGATAGGCGAGACGATTCTTGCCGATCGTATGAAGCTCAACTTCGCTGGCGTTTTCCTTTACCATTTTGACAATTTCTTCGGCTTTCTCAGCCACTTGTTTGTCGTCAAGCGTCCCCGGAAGGACGAGGAGGAGTTCGTATTTCAACATAAGAGTTTTAATCCCACACCTTTCCAACCAAACTGGTTGAAAATGGGTTTACTTCGCAAGCTAGATACGTGGGGCAGAGCGAGGTAAAAGGTGTGAAATGATAGTAAATTAAAGTTTTTCGCTAAACTTATCCGCGAGTGGCAGCAACACTTTTTGGCTAAGAATAGCCCGACCATCATACCATAAATTGGATTTTTGTCAAGTTAAGGGCGGGAGAGTGATTTTTGCGGTGATGTCATTAGGTTGGTTCTTTTTTTCATCCTGTTTAATGTTAATCTCTTTACCCAACTCGAGATTCAAACTCGTGAAAAATTCTAGCACTTTCTTATCCCTTAAATTAGTAATTGTGCTTTTCATTATTTTCCAAAAATCGTCAATGGCGATAACGCCTTCCTCTGGTTTCTGCATCACCTTAATGGTTTGTCGCAAATCACGAATCGATTTCCGTAACCCATCAATAGTTTTTTCACCTAATAAATCAATCCTTAGATTCTCCGCTTCCGCATTTTCCAATAAAACATTTACCGGCGCCTCTGACGCAAACTCCGCATTAATTATGATCTTTTCCGTATTATCCAAATTAAATGTACCCGACCCTGCAAAATCAGGCCCTCTAAATTTATCGCCCATATTAATTATAGTTAATATTACTCAATAATATAACACTTTTTTGACCTGTTCGTCAATCGAAAATAAGTCGACTCTCGCCCGGCGGTAAGGCCAGGCGATAGTCGGGAGTTCAACGGAAGTGCGGGTTGTGCGGTGCCGTTGAGCCGATGGAAATCACAGGTTGACTACCGTTTCGCTCGATTTTCAGTTCTTGGAATTCCTCGGTCTGTTTGAGTACAAAATTCCAGATCACCTCGGCGACGACGGCTGGCTCCATGTAATCACTCGTGTCCTGCCCGGTACCTTGGTAAAGTTCCGTCTTGATGCCGGCGGGGAGCACTAGCGTAACTCTGGATCCTGGCAAATCTTTCAGAATTTGAGGCGCCCAATTCCGCGTAAAGTGCGCTTTGGCTGCCTGAAGGGCGCAGTACATTTCCTCATTTTCCCTGATCCGATAGGACGAGGTCGAAGAGATGACGACGAGGTGATACGGCGCGGAATGTGGCGGCTGCGTAAGCATCATCCGATGAATCGACTTGAGCGTCTCAACCGGACCGAGCAAATGGATCCGCGCCAGCGCAAGGCTCTCCTCCGGGGTGGTGTCCATGAGCGGCTTCGTCTGAAAAGTGCCAGCTACCAAAAACACATGCTTGTAGCAATCCGCTGGCTCGACTATCTTCCCGAACGCGTATGGATTGCTCAGGTCAGCCACGCGCATATCCGCATCCTTGAATTCGGGATCAGCGGCGAGTCCCGCCGCCGATCTACCAACGACGATTGTATCGAAGCCGCGCTGAATGGATTGGGTTGCAAGCTCACGACCGAGCCCTTTGGTACCGCCGAGAATCAGTGATTGCGACATGATGCCTCCCTGCTGAGATTCTGCGTGAGACTGCTGGTCAGACTACCTGTCCAATCAAAACAACGCGTCCAACATACCAAAAAATTACGCATCCGTCAACGGGGCACACCATAATCCTAATCCGAACCTATCCCTGTTTGCGCGAGAGGACGAGACGAACCGCCAGATAGTCATGGGCATAGCCACGCCAATCGGAACCCACGCACGAAGGGCCACCAAAGCCGTGGTACCCGCCAGACAGGCCGTAGCGATCGCCATCGTCCCCAAGAAAATAATTATCAAAGTTAGTCCAAAGATTTTTTTGACCAAATTGTTTGGCTGGAGCTAAACGAGCATATTCGTCTTGTCGGATGAGGCGCAGTTCCAATTGTTTTGGATCGCAGTTGAGTTGTTTTAGGATTTTCTGGTGTTGCTCTGTCGGCTCACGATTGGACGGGTCTCCTTCCCACAGAGCATTGTCGATGATTTCTCGGGATATATTGACCGTACTGCCAGTGCCAAGCAGAGCTTCCAAAAGTTTGGACTGATGAGAAAGGGCGGCCTCAGGGGAGGAGTAATCTTGCTCTGTCCAGTTGTCCACGAGCAGAACTTCATCTTTCTCAAAATGAGGGGCGGCCGGCTGGTTGGCTCGCTGGCCGGATACCTCCAGATTGGAAATAATCCTGCTTTGTGATATTTGAGTTAAATACCAAAAGTCATTTGGCGGCACACAGGGCATAGGCAGATTAGGACATTCTTTTTTCCATTGATCTACGAAGGCCTTTTGGCCTTTTTTGGTGGTAATATTTATGGTTTTATCGGTGACTTCCCCCAGAAGTCGTCGGGCCGCTTCACTGCCGCGGATCATATTGACTTCCAGGCCCAGTCTTTTGGCCTCAAGATAATTTATATCTCTAGTTTCGGTCTGAATTTGGAGAGCAGCGATGGCTTCTTTGTCATCGGTGATAGGCAGAGAGTAATTGGCATGAAGAGATGCCAGTTTATTTTCATAGTCTTCAAAAATACTTTTTAATTCTTCATATTTCTTTTTGCCATCCGGATTTGCGTTCTGCAAGTTTTGTTCCAGCCGTTGATTGAAAAATTTAGTATAGGCCGGATTGA
>JBBTSL010000117.1:0-14708 GCA_038064745.1 Patescibacteria group bacterium
CGAGGACGCGGTGAAGGCAGGCATCACTGATATTATTATGGTGACCGGCCCTAGCAAGCGCGCGGTCGAGGATCACTTCAGCCCGAATTATGAATTGGTAAATTGGCTGAAGAAGCAGGACAAAGAGGAGCAAGCCGAAGAAATAAAAAAAATCGCGGACATGGCGAATTTTATTTTTATCCGGCAGAAGGGTCCGTATGGCAATGGCACGCCGGTGCTCTGCGCCAAAGATATCATTGGCGATCAGCCATTTGCCGTGATGTGGGGAGATGAATTTTTCTATACTCCGGAGCGGCCGCACCTGGCACAGCTGCTTGATGTTTATGAGAAATTTGGCGATCCGGTACTCACGGCCTACGAGGTGGGCAAGGAAGAAGTGTCAAAGTATGGTATTATAGATGGAGTTGAGGTTGAGGAGGGCGTGGTGCAGGTGAAGAATATTATCGAGAAGCCGGAGCCCGGCAAAGCGCCATCTTGCCTCGCCAGCCTTGGCGGCTTCATCCTCACGCCGGACATCTTCGACGCCCTCACGAAGACGAAGCTCGGCAAGGGCGGTGAGCTGTGGCTGGTAGACGCGTTATTCAAATTATTGAAGAAGCGGAAGATTTACGGTTGCAAGGTCAACGGCAAATATTATGACACCGGCTCGAAGATTGGTTATTTGAAAGCGAATGTTGATTTTGCATTGCGTGATGCGAAGCTTGGACCGGAATTTAAAAAATACCTGTCAGAGATTTTGAAATAGCAAATTGTTCGAATCCCCGCTTGGGCGGGGTAGGGGTGGGTTGGCCACCGTTTTCGAACCCACCCCCGGCCTTGAGGCCGACCCCGCCCGAGCGGGGAATCAGCGAAGCGATATAAGAAAATTATGATAAAAAAATTTAAAAAATTATTTACAATTTTCAGTGGAGTTTCCCTGCTTCTGTTGGCCGGTTTCGGCTGTAAGCCGCCGGCTCAGCCTGTCCCGCCGGCCACGCTTGAATATTGGACCGTATCAGATGATCTGGCCGCCCTGCAAAATATGGTTGGCCAATTTCGCGCGGCTCGGCCTTATTTCACTATTAACATCAGACAGTTTCGCGCCGATGAGATCTATGCCAGCCTGCTGGATGCTCTAGCCGAGGATCGCGGACCGGATATTATCTCGGTGGACGTGAAGGATATCAGTAAGTATCTAAGCAAGCTCACTCCGATGCCGAGTGGTGTGAAGGATACCCTCGTCCAGATTACCCAAGGTCAGATGAGCGATACGGTCAACGTCATCAACAATGATCACGCGCTATTAACTATGGATCAGCTTGGCCGGGAATATGTTCAGACCGTGGCGAAGGATGCGGTGAGGGATGGCAAAATTTACGGCCTGCCGCTCTCGCTCGACGTGATGGCGCTTTATTATAATCAGGATCTCCTCGATCGGGCCGGCATTGCCGAGCCACCCAAGAATTGGCAGGACTTCTCGGCGGATGTAAAAATCCTAAGCAAATTTGACAAAACTTCCGGCCGAATTATTCAGGCCGGCGCGGCGCTCGGCACGGGATATAATATTCCCGGTAGCAGTGATCTGCTTTATATTTTATTTACCCAAAGTAAATTGCCCTTCACGAATTCCGGTCAGGCGCTATTCAATATTCCGCCCCGAAATACGCCGAGTGGCGCGGAGACTCCGGCCGGAAGGGTGATGAATTTCTATACCGACTTCGCCAATCCCGCCCGTGATACTTATACCTGGAATGAGCAGATGCCGAATGCTCTCGATAGCTTCGTAAACGGCCAGGTGGCATTCTTCTTCGGTATGAATCGCGATCTCCCGATCATCAAGGCGCGCGCGCCATCGCTAAATTTCGACATCTTGCCGATGCTCCAGCTGGTCGAGGACAGCCCGGTCAATGTGGCTGATTATTCTCTGCAATCGGTATTGCTGAAATCCAAACATAGCAATGAGGCGTGGTCGCTCATCGACTATCTCGCTCATTCCAGCGCCAACAAACTCTATCTGCAATCATCCGGTCGGCCTACCGCCCTCCGAAGCAATATCGCGGATCAGAATAAGCTGCCGGAGCTCGCGCCATTTGCCTCACAGCTTCTGACGGCGGAGAATTGGTATCGAGGCCGGGATTTCGTGGCCGCTGACAAAGCGATTCAGGATATGTCTCATGACTGGCTGCTGTCGGGTACCGCTGCGGATATCCTTAAGGCTCATTCGGAAATATTAAATCGCGGAGCGAATCGGGTGAATCAAACTTTTTAGTATGATAAAAAGACAATTTTATTTATTTGGTTTCGGTCTGATTTTGCTGGCAACCGTTCTTCAGATTAGGAAAGTTGAGGCAGCGTCGGTCGCGGCCTGTTTTTGTGTTGATCAGGATGGAAATCCAACTTGCAAATCGAAAGATGATGCGGCCGGCGTGGTGGATTGCATTACGGATCCCACATGCGCAGCACCTAATTCAAAATGGGAGAATGATCCGGCGACTTGTGATGCCGCCGTACTTGACTGGAATAACAAAAAGGCTGGAGGAACTTTTTTTGGGCCTACGGGCAAGTATGCACCTCCCGATCAGCCGAAGTCCACCCTTAGTTCGCTTATTTCCAAATGCGGACAGAAGGATATGGATAAGGATTGCTACGATGTCACAGTCTTCATCTCCCTGGCTCTCGATATGGTTAAGTATCTATTCGGCATCATCGGCGGCGTCGCGCTGCTATTCTTCGTCTATGGCGGATTTGTATTTATCCTTTCGCAGGGCAATCCGGAGCGGATCACGCATGGCAAAGCGATATTGATTAACGCAGTAATAGGTATTGTGATAGCATTTAGCGGGTATGCGTTGGTGCGATTTTTGGGGACGGTGGTTGGGATTAAGTCCGGTTATACGCTTCTTTAGTATGAAATTTTTTGAAAAACTTTTTAAATTACAATATTTTCTGATTCTTATTTTTATATTTGTTATATTATTTCCGACAGGTCAAGCGAGTGCGACTGGGGCATGTTATTGTGTAAAAGATGGTAATGCATCTTGCCAGTCGCTGGCTCAGTTGGATTGTAATAATTTTTCCAACGCTTCAAAGCCGTATGGCAGCTGCTCTTGGGCCAATTTGGACGGAAATTGCGACGGGCTTGTTGATGAGTTTAATCGTCAAAAATCACCTTCTCCTTTTTATCCCCCCGAGGCTCCAGAAGGCGCGAACAATCCGTTGCCCGAATTAAAGTTAAAGGCGCAGAGCACCCTCAGTCAACTCCCCACCACAGATGCCGCGGAAATTATTGGCATCGCGGTCAAAGGCTTGGTTGGGTTCATGGGTTCGATAATGTTCGTGATGGTGCTGTATGGTGGTATTATGATGATGACCGCGCAGGGCAATACCGAGCGAGTAGAGAAATCGAAAAAAATTATGATTTGGGCGGCGCTCGGCGCTACAGCGATGCTGATTAGTTATATTGTGGTGAATTTTGTGTTTTCAAGTATTAGTAGTGGAACGTAAAAGCACCAAATAACAAATTACAAGTTCCAAATAAATATCAAATCCGAATTTTGAAATTTCAAACGTATTTTAAAAAATTGTAATTTATTTGGAACTTGTAATTTGAAATTTGTAATTTTCACTGGCATATATTTTATGAAATCACTTATTATCTTCGCCTTCCTATATTCTATATTCTATATCCTAAATCCTTTTTCGGCATTGGCTTTCGCCCCGCCACCTTGTCCGCCAAACACGCCGGACGGGACAGTCTGCCTCGAGAATCCCCTGGCGAGCGAATCTACCGATGCCAAGGTAATCATCGGCACAATCATCAAAGGCGTCCTCGGAATTTTGGGTTCGATTACGCTTCTCATGCTGATTTGGGGCGGATTTCTGTGGCTGACTTCGGCGGGCAAGGAAGAACAAATAAAGAAGGGCTCAGCTACGATGATCTGGGCTCTCATTGGCGTCGCGGTCATCTTCTCCGCTTATATTTTGATTAACACGCTAACGGATTTATTATCGGGAAAATAAGAATTGCGCCTATAAATGTATTATGTTATACTATTCGCAGTATAGTAAGAAATGTATGTCAAAAAATAAATGCGGAAAGGGGGTGGAAATATGAACAAAATGAAAAATTTAGTTTCCGTCATGGCTATCGGGATGAGTCTGCTTTCCGCGGCCCCTGCCTTGGCGCAGCTTACTCCTGGTGAAGTTATGCCAAGCAACATCCAGCCCGAGCTCGGCCTGTCGAGCGCGGACGTACGCGTTACGGTCGCTAGGATTATCAGAGTGGCCATGGGCCTCCTCGGTATTATCGCGGTCGTGATCGTCCTTATCGGCGGTTTCACCTGGATGACAGCCGGCGGCAACGACGAGAAAGTTGGCGAAGCCAAGAAATGGATTTTCTCCGGTATTATCGGTCTCGCTATTATCCTCTCAGCCTACGGGATTGCTTCTTTCGTGATCAATCAATTGATTACTGCTACAACGTAATTAAATCTTGCGCCCAATTTACTTTTTGCGAATTGGGTAGCGGATTATAGTTTCTAGGGTTAGAAATTATAGTTCGCTATTAAATTGTCATTTCGAATATTCCCCGCTCGGGCGGGGTCGGCCTCAAGGCCGGGGGTGGGTTCGAAATGTTTGCCAACCCACCCCTACCCCGCCCAAGCGGGGATTTGACCTACGAGATGACAGAAAATTTATGCAAAAAATCAACATTCGAAAGGGGGTGGAAATATGAACAAAATGAAAAATTTAGTCTCCGTGATGGTCATGGGGATGAGCTTGCTTTCCACCGCTCCGGCTTTTGCGGCCGGCGAGATTTCGGTTGGTGAATTATTGCCCAGCACTATTCAGCCCGAGCTCGGCCTCGCTAGCGCCGACATCCGCGTGACGATCGCCAAGATTATCAGAGTAGCGATGTCGCTCCTCGGTATCGTCGTGGTATGTATTATTCTTTACGGCGGTTTCCTCTGGATGACGGCCGGCGGCAACGAAGATCAGGTTGGCCAAGCCAAGTCGTGGATTACCTCCGGAATTATCGGTCTTGCTATTATTCTTTCAGCCTACGGCATTGCCACTTTCGTCATCAATCAGCTCGTCGCGGCTACGAAAGGCTAAAATATTTTTCTTGTATGCAAAGAATCAACATTCGAAGGGGGGTGGAAATATGAACAAAATGAAAAATTTGGTTTCCGTCATGGTGATGGGGATGAGCCTGCTTTCGGCCGCTCCGGCTCTCGCAGTAGATCTTAATTCCAGTGAATTATTGCCAAGTACCATCCAGCCCGAGCTCGGCCTTGCTAGCGCCGACATCCGCGTGACGATCGCCAAGATTATCAGAGTAGCGATGTCGCTCCTCGGTATCGTCGTGGTATGTATTATTCTTTACGGCGGTTTCCTCTGGATGACGGCCGGCGGCAACGAAGAACAGGTTGGCCAAGCCAAGTCGTGGATTTTCTCCGGCGTTATTGGTCTTGCGATTATCTTGTCAGCGTACGGTATTGCTACCTTCGTTATCAATCAGCTCGTCGCAGCTACCAAAGGTTAAAATTTTACTGCTCCCATTCATCTGCCCGCCGCTGGCGGACGGGCGAATGGGGAGCGGATTATAGTTTTTAAAGTAGAAATTATAGTTCGCTATTAAATTGTCATTTCGAATATTCCCCGCTCGGGCGGGGTCGGCCTCAAGGCCGGGGGTGGGTTGGTTAATCGTTGGCGAACCCACCCCTACCCCGCCCAAGCGGGGATTCGAACCACGAAGTAAGTTCTGTGATTATGAAAAAAAATCTATTTATAATTATCAGCTTTCTATTTTTGATGCTTCTCGGCATTGCCTTTTCGAAATCCCCGGCCTTGGCTGTAAGTGGCGGTTTTCAAGGCCCCGATCTCGGGACAGGGTATCCCGCTACCGCCGGCTTCAGCAGTCTTGACCCTCGCATTATGGTGGCTCAGATTGTGCGGATCGCGCTCGGCCTGCTTGGTACGATATTTTTGGTCATCGTCCTTTACGGCGGTTATCTTTGGATGACGGCCGGCGGCAACGAAGATCAGATTGGCCAAGCCAAGTCGTGGATATATTCCGGCGTGGTTGGCCTCGGGATCATACTTTCAGCTTTCGCGATTACGATGTTTGTGTTGGAGAGTCTGACGACTGCGACGGTGTAGGGGCTGGGGGGAAATAGTAAATAGTAAATAGTAAATAGTAGTTTACCGTTCATATACTACTTTCTATATTAATATGGTAGGAAATCTTAAAAAAATTCAAGTTTTCAGCGCCTTAGCTCTGGCCGTGTTCATGTTGCCCGTTGGCGCGATGGCCGCGGATTACGGCACCAAGGCTACCCTGGATGCTACGAAAGGGCTTCTCCCAGAGAAAGTTGCCGGCGCTAGTACGGTACCTGAGGTGGTGGGAGCAGTGGTGGGGGTGATACTCGGATTGCTCGGGATTGTTTTCTTTGCATTAATTTTTTATGCCGGATTCGAATGGATGACGGCGCAGGGAAGTTCTGAGAAAGTTGATCGGTCGAAATCGACCATCATCTCCGCGACCATCGGCCTAATCATCGTGCTCGCGGCCTATGCGATTACGAATTTTGTGTTTACAAATCTGGCGCCGGGCGACACTAGTGGTTCCGGAAGTTGTGTTGATGTAGATTTGACGCCGCCTTCCGGATGTTCGGTTAATCAGGTGACTTGCAGCGACTATAAGACGCAGGGAGCGTGTTCCGCAAATAACGGCAATAATTGTTGTGAATGGAAATAAAATTTTTATATTGTATGAAAAAAATATTTTTAACTTTGTTGGTGTCCGGCAGTTTATTAGTTTCTGGAGCGGCGCTGGCCGGTCCGCTTGATAAAGCCACCACAAATTTGACGACTGCGATTGGGCCTACAGGCCTTCAGGGCGACTTCGCGACTACGGTCGGGACAGTAGTAAAGGGAATATTGTCAGTTGTCGGTACAGTATTCTTATTGTTCACCGTTTATGCCGGTGTGATGTGGATGACGGCGCAGGGCAATGAAGATAGAGTTACCAAAGCCAAGGACACTATTCAGGCAGCTGTGATTGGGCTCTTCATCGTGATGGCGGCTTATGCGATCACGGCGTTTGTGACGAGTAAGGTGGGAGGGGCGGCGGGAGGATCGTCAGATACTTGCGCCAGTGCAGCTGGTGGGACGTGCACTTCGAATTGTGCCGCAGGTCAACAAAATCCTAACAAATATGAGTGTAGCGGAAGTGAATTTTGCTGTGTAGCTCCGTAATTAAATAATATTATGGCAAAATTTTTTCAATTTTATCTTCTAGCGTCCGCCTTACTTTTTAGTGTGGCCGGTCCGGCTCTGGCCGCGAATTGTACCGAGGGAAGCTTGCAGGAGCAGATTGCTTGTAAAGCTGGCCTGGCTACCGAGGGCGTGAATGAATTTACACTGTCCGCAACACTCGGCCGAATTATCAAGATAGTGCTCGGGTTCGTCGGCACAATCTTCTTCGCGCTTACGGTCTATGCCGGCTTCCTCTGGATGACGGCGGAAGGGAATGAGGATCAAGTAACTAAGTCAAAAGACATTTTGAAGACCGCCGTCATCGGGATGATAATCGTGGTGGCCGCGTACAGTATCACCGCATTTGTTCTGATGTTTACCGCCCAATCGACTACATTCAGCGCTCCGGTCGGGGGTGGAACGCCGTAATATTTTTTGTTTATGTTGAAACTGAAATATTTTATATTAAGCAGTTTGGCGCTTGGAGCTTTTATTCTCGCGCCTCTGGCGAATGCCGCAGACTATGGCCCGATTTCCGATGCCTGGCAACAGCTTGGCTATGCGGCCGGCCCGACTGGCGCCGGATATGGCCAGGCAGTGGATGCCAGGCTTATCGTCTCGAACATAATTCGTCTGGCGATGAGTCTCGTCGCGACGATAATTTTCTGCTTGATGGTCTACGCCGGCTACCAATGGATGACAGCTGGTGGCAACGAGGAACAGATTCAGACCTCAAAGCGGACAATTTTTAATTCCACTCTCGGCCTCATCATAATTCTCGCGGCCTATGGTATCACGATCCTGGTAACGAATCTGGCACTGGGGAGAAATCTCGGCAATAGCACGAGTGGCAACACACCCTCCGGCTTTACGCCATGGTAGAAGATTTTGAAATGAAGGGAAAAATTATATGCGTATTTGGCTTTGCTACGTCCGGGCCGGCGGGGGGCACAAGGCTCCGGCCGAGGCGCTAGCTTCTGAATTTCGAAAATCTTATCCGGGGGAGAAGGTTGAGTTAGTTGATTTGGCTGAGAAGGCCGAACTTTTTTTTAGGTATGCGATCGATGACGGCTATGCGCTGCTGGTACATCGCGCGCCGTGGCTTTATTCGTTCTTGTACGAATTGAATAAAATTAGGTCGGTTGTTAGGTTTCAAAATAAATTAGTTGATTATTTTACACTAACCTCGATCAAGGCAAAGTTAGTGCTCGATCGCCCGGACGCCATCGTCGCGACGCATTTTTTTGTTTCATCGCTGATCCGGGCGATGGCGGAGCTGAAAATTTCCATCCCGATCACGGTGGCAGTGACAGAGCCGTTCAGCGCGCCTTCGCCATGGTTCTTCTTCCCGGAAATTAATTACGTTGTGTATTCCGAACAGGCCAAGAAGCTTGCGTTGGCAGGAGGCGTGCCGGAAAGCAATATCAAAGTTTTGCCGCCCATTATTAATCACCAGCTCGTAAAGTTGGATGAATCGGCGGCCGCTTTGGTCAAGGAGAAGCACGGCCTTGCCAAAGAGAAAAAAACAATTTTGATTATCGGGGGAGGAAATGGTTTGCCAGGCGGTGTGGGGGTTATCGCCGCCATTTTGAAGGATTCGATTGATGCCAATCTGCTGATAGTTTGTGGTAACAATAAAAATTTCGAGGGGAAGGTGCGAGCGTTGGTCGATCGATATCCCGGGCGCGCGGTAGTGCTTGGATATGTGAAAGACGTCTCAGAGTTGATTGCTGTCTCTGATCTGGTGATCGGCAAGGCCGGTGCCGGCGTAGTATTCGAAACTCTCATGAATCGGAAGCCCCTGCTCATCACTCATTATATATATGGGCAAGAGAAAGGCACGATGGAATTCGTGGTGAAGAATAATCTTGGCTGGTACGAGCCGCGACCCGCTCACATCGCGCAGAAGGTGAGGGATTGCCTGGGGCAAGCCGAGTTGGACCGAATTTCCCTATCGCACCGGACGCTCCAGCTCGCGCCGGGTAATAGCAAGATTGCTGATTACCTCCTTCGAAATTTTAAGGAGCGCGTTTCCGCTAGATAAGATATTGACATTGTATTACAGATGTATTACAATTTGAATATATTTAATTTACGATTTAAATCGTATGCGCCAGGTGCTAAGTTTATCGCTTCCAATGCAGGTAACCAAAGAAATAAAATCCCTATCAAAAAAAAAGGGTTTTGTTTCGGTGAGTGGCTATGTAAGACATCTGGTTGAGTCCGACCATGATACAATATCGGACAAAGAATTGTGGAAGCATATAAAGCAGGGTCGGAAGGAGTATAAAGAAGGTAAATGTATTGTCGCCAAATCCATGGCCGATCTTCTAAAGTAAATATGATAGTGGCAGAAATACATTATACAAACTTATTTAAAAAACAACTGAGAAAACTTCCCGCTTTCATTACCAAACAAGCTATAAATAAAGAAAATATTTTCAAGGATAATCCGCTACACCCTTCGCTTCGTCTGCACGGATTGCACGGCAAGTATCGAGGTATCTGGACCATATCAATCACCGGCAGTTATCGAATCATTTTTGAACGACAGGAAAATGGCGATATTCTTTTTCTCTCGATTGGCAGTCATGATATTTATAAATACTTATAAATTGGTTTTGTCAGAGAGCAAGGCTTGATTTTTTCCTTAAAATATAATATAATCAACCCGCATTAATATATATGGTGTCTATAGTGTAATGGTTAGCACGAGAGATTGTGGATCTCTCAGATTGGGTTCAAATCCCAATAGACACCCCAAGGTGAGAAATCCCAAAAGCCAAATCCCAATGACCAATAAAAAAGCCAACCTCGATGTTGGTTTTTTGTTTGAGATTTGGTATAATATGCGTGGGACGCTCAGCGTCGTGACCCCGCTAGGAATCGAACCTAGATCCACAGCTTAGAAGGCTATTGTTCTATCCATTGAACTACGGGGTCAAATTAGGCTCTATACTATGTTATTTTCAATGAAAAAGCAAGGTATCACAAAAGTTGTTTTGCTATTTGTTATAATCGGTCTTTTTGTTGCTTCCACTGTACTGGCCGCGAACTTTGGGCTTGATGATACTGCCGGCAAGGCAAATTATGATGTTTCCGGTAAAACCAACATTTATTCACTGGTAGGCACAATTATCCAGGGCTTCCTGGCGGCCTTGTCTATCCTATTTTTCTTTCTCTTGGTATATGCCGGTCTGCTCTGGATGAAGGCGCGCGGTAATGAACAAATGGTTACCGAAGCGAAGGAAATGATCATGGAGGCGGTGTTCGGCCTCGTGATAGTTATGTCCGCTTATGGAGTCACGAGTTTTGTGATTTTGCAATTGAACCGTTGACAAAAAACCTCTCGCCTGCTATACTCAACCCATTAAATAAACATCCCAGACAAATGTGGACATGCCCTCATTTTGCCTGGTAACTTCTATGCATGTATATAGGTAAACCATATATACTCATGCGCTCGGAAATTCATAAAAGCATTTTATGATTTTCTCTCACTTATTTCGTATATGATGGAAACAAAGAAAAAGCAGTCAATCATCAAGAAATTCCAGACTCACGCCGGGGACACCGGTTCGAGCGAAGTTCAGATTGCCATTCTGACCGCCGAGATCGAGGAGCTAAGCAGTCACCTGAAGTCGCACCCGAAGGATCATTCCTCACGCCGAGGACTACTCCGCAAGGTGAATTCCAGGCGCAGCCTGATCCGTTTTCTGAAACGTGAAAATCCGACCAGTTATGAATCGCTGGTCAAGAAATTAAAAATGAAGCCGGGACGCGTTATCGAGAAGGCCGGGGCAGAGAGCCCTGTCGCCGAGGACGAGGAATTGGAGGTAGACGTGGCCGCGCTCGCAGCTGAAGAACATGAAATTGCAAAATAACAAAAAAGCTCATACTCTGAAACATCCTGATCAGCGCGTCGGGGTGTTTATAGATGTTCAGAATATGTATTACAGCGCCAAGAATCTTTTTGGCGCGAAGGTTAATTTTGGCAACATCGTGCAGGAAGCGATCGCTGGTCGCAAGATGATCCGCGCCATCGCGTATGTGGTTAGCACCGAGGGCAAGGAGGAGCAGCCGTTCTTCGACGCTTTGCTAAACCTCGGCATCGAGACCAAGGACAAGCCATTGCAGATATTTTTTGGCGGTGAGAAGAAAGCCGACTGGGATGTCGGTATCGCGGTCGACGCGATTCGTTTCTCCGCGGCGCTCGACGCGATCATACTCGTTAGCGGCGACGGAGATTATGTTCCGCTCGTGGAATATTTACGAAATCAAGGCAAGCAGGTAGAAGTGATGGCATTTGGTGAAACTACTTCAAGCAAATTGATTGATTCGGCTGATGATTTTATTGATCTTAGCTCTGATAAAGGTAAATTTCTGATTCAGGATCGCCGATATACTGCCAAATTGGCCCGACCGCACGGAAATGCGCCGGTTATAAAAAAATAAACGAACGCAGGACCTCACCCTGTCCTCTCCTTGGAGGAGAGGGGCGAACAGGTTTCCTTCTCCTTCAAGGAGAAGGCGAGGATGAGGTCTGGTCGCAACAATTTAAAATTTATTAATTAAGAAGTTGGTCGGTGGACAGATAGACCTTTGCTAGGTCTGTAGCCTACTGATCATACTTCAAAGAAAGGTAACAATTTATGGAAGTCAAACAATGGTCGCTCCTCTGGGGCGGCAGGACACTCTCGGTGGAAACCGGGAAATTTTCGTTGCAAGCGAACGCTTCTTGCACAGTTAGATATGGGGACACCGTCATCCTCGCCACGGCTTGCAGAGCCAAGAATACCCGCGACGGGATTGATTTTTTCCCGCTGATGGTGAACTTCGAAGAGAAGCTCTACGCCGCCGGCAAGATCAAAGGCAGCCGCTTCATCAAGCGCGAAGGCAGGCCCACCGAGGACGCGATCCTCTCCGGCCGCCTTGTCGATCGCACGATTCGTCCGCTTTTCGACAATGATATGCGCAACGATATTCAGGTCATCCTGACGGCGCTATCCTATGACGGTGAGAATGATCCTCAGATCCCGGCTCTCGTCGCCGCTTCTATCGTACTTTCGATTTCTTCCATTCCCTGGAATGGTCCGATTGCCGGAGTCAGAGTCGGCCGAGTAAATAATGAATGGAAAGTTAACCCAAGTTCCGCCGAGCGCGCCGTTAGCGACGTTGATCTGGTGATCTCCGGCACTCCGGAAAAAGTTGTGATGGTGGAAGCTGGAATTAAAAATGTACCGGAAGAGCAAGTCCTCAGCGCAATGAAATTTGGCGCCGAGAATCTGGTTCCAGTCATCGAATTTATAAATAAAATTCAGAAAGAAGTCGGTCAGAAGAAACACGATCATCTTGCCAACCTAAGCGAGAGCGAAGTTAAGCTCCGCGAAGTTGAGAAAGAGGTGAAAGCGATGGTGGAGAGTCATGTCAAAGATTGGATCTTCGACAGTGTAAAGAAAAATCGATTGGAGCGTATCGCGATGGTAGATCGGTTTGCGGAGGCCGCGAAGGAGATGATGGTCGCCTCCGAAGTGGAAGAAAAAAATCAAAAGATTGTTCTTGGCAGAGTGAAAGTTTACGTCGAGGAGCATATTTCAAATGCAATCTTGCAAAGTGAGAAACGTCTCGATGGCCGCAAATTGACCGACGTGAGGCCGCTTCATATCGAGAGAAATCTTTTGCCGCGCACTCACGGCAGCGCGATGTTTATGCGTGGCGATACTCAGGTGCTTTCGTTGGTGACGCTTGGCGCGCCGGGCGATGTGCAGACGCTCGACTCGATGGAGGAGGACGGCACGAAACGTTACATGCACCACTATAGTGATACGCCTTCGACCTATGGCGAGACGGGGCCGCTCCGTGGTCCGGGTAATCGAGCGATCGGCCATGGCGCGCTCGCAGAGCGCGCGCTCGAGCCGGTCCTGCCCGATCCAAAAGTTTTCCCATATACGATGCGCGTTGTGTCCGAGGTGCTTGGCTCGAACGGTTCGAGCTCGATGGCATCGACCTGCGGATCTTCGCTTTCACTCATGGATGCCGGCGTGCCGCTCAGTGAGCCGGTGGCTGGAGTAGCGATGGGCCTCGCCAGCGATGAAAAAGGTAAATGGAAAGTCCTTACTGATTTGCAAGATATCGAAGATGGTCCGGGCGGAATGGATTTCAAAATTACTGGCACCAAGAGCGGTGTTACTGCCATGCAGATGGACACCAAGACGCTTGGTTTGTCCTGGGAGATTGTGAAGCAGACATTGACCCAGTCTCATGAAGCGCGCCTGAAAATTCTCGAAGCGATGCACGCGGTTGTTCCGGAAGTTAATAAAGAACTTTCGAAGTATGCTCCTCGCATCGTCACCTTCATGATCGATCCTGAGAAGATTCGCGATGTGATCGGCTCGGGTGGTAAAGTTATCAACAAAATTATTGCTGAGACCGGTGTGCAGATCGATATCGAGGATGACGGACAAGTATCGATTACCTCGAATGATGCCGTTGGGATGGAGAAGGCCGTACAGTGGGTCAAGGATTTGACTCGCGTGGTGGTAGCCGGAGAAATTTTTGATGGAACAGTTGTTCGCCTTGAAGATTTCGGCGCCTTCGTTCAGGTTCTCCCCGGCCAGGATGGTCTCGTTCACGTGAGTGAGATTGCCTATACTCGCACCGAGAAGCCAAGCGACGTCCTGCATCTTGGCGATAAGGTAAAAGTAATCGTCAAAGAAATTGATAGCATGAATAGAATTAGTCTGAGTATGAAGCAGCTGCTTCCGAAGCCGGAAGGCTACGTTGATCGTCCAGCCTTCGACCGGCCGGCTCCGCGTCGCGGCGGCCCGGGCGGTGGTGGCGGAGGTTTCCGACGCGGCGGCCGTCCATAGATTTTGCCAACCCGAGACCTCATCCTCGCCTTCTCCTTGAAGGAGAAGGAAAATCGTTCGCCCCTCTCCTCATAAGGAGAGGGCAGGGTGAGGTCTAGTCGCCAAATCACAAAACAAAAAAAGTCCAGCTAGGCTGGACTTTTTTATTGAGGCCGCGAACGTTTGTTAGCTCCGCGGTCAACACTTCGTGGCGGCGTGTTGGGGCGGGTTAGAGGCCGAACCTGGCTTTGAGCTCCTTTTCATCCTGGTCCTTTTTTTCCTTCTCTTCCTTCTTTTTTTTCACGCGTTCTTTGTTCTCCACGCCCTCCGCTTGCGCATTCAGCCTATCGAGCTCATCTTCCCATTTTCCAGGAATATAGGTTTCAAGTTCGCCTTTTTCAGTGCATCTGTAGGCGAATACCACTTGGTTGCCACTTTTTATGGTAAGGACGAATACATCACCTATCGAATTCCATATGCCAACAACAATTCCGTCATATCTATCTTCGATCAGCAGAGTGGATGTTTGAAAAGATTTTTCCCGATAGTCTTTCCCGGGGCATTGAACATCTAACACCCGAAGAATTCGCTGTACTTTTTCGACGATTCTTTTTTTCTCCG
>JBBTSL010000118.1:0-4493 GCA_038064745.1 Patescibacteria group bacterium
GAAATTTTTCAAGGGCTGCCGCGAATTTGGGAAGCTGCCTGATGTAAAAATCCATCGACTATGGGAACTCATCGAGCCGTTCGCGGCGTATGGTTTTAATAAAGCGCATGCCGCTAGCTATGGCGTCGTTGCATACCAGACTGCCTACCTAAAAGCTAATTTCCCAGTTCAATACATGACGGCCGTCCTCATTTCGGAGAGCGGAGACATCGACAAAGCTCCGGCGATCATTCACGAGTGCGAGCGAATGGGGATAAAGGTATTGCCGCCGGCGATCAATGAAAGTTTCAAAAATTTCGCGATGATACAGTCGGAGGGCGGGGCGCATATTCGCTTCGGACTCAATGGCATAAAAAATCTCGGCGAGCACATCGCGGAAGTAATTTATCGCGAACGCAAGGAACATGGTAAATATGTTAGCCTTTCAAATTTGCTTGACCGTGTTCATGATAAAGATTTGAACAAGAAATCGCTTGAGAGTTTGATCAAGTGCGGCGCGCTTGATGAGTTTGGTTTTGATCGCGGAGTCCTCATGGGGAATAGCGAGAATATTTTATCATATGTGAAGGAGCATCAAGCGAAAAATATTACTTCAAAGAATCAAAATTCGTTATTTAGCGGCAGTTCGATCGACGTCGCTTCACGGCTTCGTTTGGAGCCGGCGCTGAATGCCACCGCCGAGGATAAATTACATTGGGAGAAGGAATTGCTTGGGCTTTATGTTTCGTCTCATCCGTTTGCTATATATCAGAAAGAACTTGAAAATGTGCTTACTAAAGTTAATGATTTGCCTGGCGTCGGCCGGAAGCAATGGGTAGTGGTAGGCGGAGTTATCGAAGGGATGAAGAAAAAAATAACTCGCGCCGGAAAATCAATGATGTTCGTGACGATTCAGGACGTGACTGGAAGTCTTGAGCTTCTGGTATTCCCGAAAACTTACGAAACGACCAAGGATGTCTGGGTAGAGGGCAGGATGGTCTGTGTGGTGGGGCGTTCCGGTGACGAAGAGGGTGATGATAAATTATTCGTCGAGCGGGCGTATGATTTGACTGATGAGAATCTAAAACAATTAAAAAGCCAGATGGCCGGCATCGGCCCCGCAAATCAATCGGCAGCCAACCCTCTCCTCCAAGGAGAGGGCAGGGTGAGGTCTAGCGAACAGCCGGAAGATATTTTCGAAATCACCGTTTCCTCTGAAGTTTTGAAAAGCAAAGCAGATGCGATCAAGGAACTCTTGCGAAATAATCCCGGAACAAAGCAGGTTTATTTGAGTGTCGACGGTAAAAAAATAAGAACCTCGTTTAAGGTAAACGGGGCAGGGAAAATTATCGAAGGAATAAAAAAATTATTAGGCTAGGCAACCTCCAGGTTTGGATTAACGGAAAGCTTGCGCCAGTCAGTGTACTGGCCTTTTTTTGCGTGGTAATATCCGGCCACCGCAATCATCGCGGCGTTGTCCATGCAGTATTTGAGTGAGGGAATTAAGAATAAGGAATTAGGAATTAGTGATGTGATTTCCTTTCGCAAAGTCTCACGGAGTTTCTGGTTGGCCGCGACGCCACCGCAAAGAATAATTGTTTTTGGTTTATATGTTTCGGCGGCGCGCAAGGTTTTAACGACAAGGACATCGACGATTGCCTGTTCGATGCTGGCGCAGAAGTCATTGGAGGTTAAAGTTGAAAGGTTAAAGTTGAAAGTTCCGTTTGTGTGGTCGCGCAGCCAATACAGCGCTGATGTTTTAAGTCCCGCGAAGCTGAAGTCCAAATTTTCTTGATCCAACATCGGACGCGGGAAATTAATTGCTTTCGAATTTCCGGTTTCAGCCAGTTTCGAAATTTGTGGTCCGCCAGGATAGGGGAGCCCGAGTAGCTTCGCAACTTTATCGAAACATTCGCCGGCGGCGTCGTCTTTTGTTTTACCAAGTATTTCATAATCGCCGTGATCTTTCGTTAGCACCAACTCCGTATGTCCGCCACTAACTACCAGAATAAGGGCGGGGAAGTCTCTGATTATTTGGTTTTCACTTAATTCCACTGAGTGGATATGGCCGGCTATGTGGTTGACCGAGACGAGAGGAATATTTTTTATAAATGAAAGAGTGCGAGCCGCCTCTGTCCCGACGATTAGACCGGTTATAAGGCCGGGGCCGGTTGTCACGGCAATCGCATCTGGAATGTTCTTATGTTCTTTTGTTCTTGTGTTCTCATGCTTTAACACTTCCTCAATCAGTGGCACAATTTTCTCAGCATGCATGCGACCAGCTATCTCCGGCACCACGCCGCCGTATTTAACATGGACGTCGATTTGCGAGGCAGTCTTCTCTGCAATAACAAAATGACCCTCGTCTGAACATTCGACCAGGGCCACAGAAGTGTCGTCGCAGGATGATTCGATGCCGAGAATAAGCATATAAAATTCCAAATCCCAATGTCCAATGAACAATCAAATCCCAATGTCTCAAATCACAAATTGGTCATTGGGTTTTGGTAATTGGGATTTTCATGCGTCGTGTCAAGGGCGGGAATCGAACCCGCGACCTTAGCGTTATGAATGCTACGCTCTAACCAACTGAGCTACCCTGACGTGGCTAATATTTTACAAAAAAAAACCGGAAAAGTCAAGATTATCGATTGTTTTCAGCTTAAATTTAGTGAAGTTTATTTTGTACGTCTTTTATGGCGAGTACAATGAACATGAGCGCGGTGCCGACTATTGCCTGCAGATACCAATCAAAACCGATGGCCATGCCAATCGCGGAGGTGGCCCAAAGGCCGGCGGCAGTGGTGAGTCCCTCGATGCCGTCCTGCTTATGGAGGATAGTGCCGGCGCCGATGAAGCCGATACCGGCGACAATCTGCGCGGCGATGCGTCCCTGGTCGCCGTTTGGTACGGCCATAGACATCATGGTAAATAAGGTGGCGCCGAAGCAGACCAAAGCATAGGTTCGCGAGCCGGCCGCCTTGCCCATATGATGCCTCTGCCAGCCAAGCGATGAGCCAAGCAGCGTAGACAAAAGTATTTTGCCGGTAAAAGCTAGGAGATCCATTTTATTGTAGCCAATGAAATTTTTGTACCAATCCGAGCTGTTTCCACCATTTACCAAGCCCAAGCTTTTCTCCGGGAGCCGCGCTGGTGACGATGAGGCCGAGGAAGCTAACGGCTTCAAGAATGTGCTCATCAAGGAAAGGATGGTTTTTTGGGGGGATTAGGGCTGAGTACATGAGCATCACCATGACAAGGCCGCACCAGCTGGCGAACTTGATCGCTACTCCGAGCGTTAGCGCCAGACCAATACCAAGTAGCCCCATCATAAAGAGCCAATCAACGAGAGGGCTGCCGGCTAAGCTGTGGTAGAAGCTTGCTAAGGGACCGGTGACGCCAAATTTGAGAAATCCCATCGTCGGTGAGCCGCCGTTTAGCCAGGCTTTTTCTGGAGTGGTGGCAAAGCCCCAGCCGAGGAGCTTGTCGAAAAATGCCCAGAGGAACATTAGTCCTAGCGTGAGGCGAAGCATCGCCCAATACCATTGTTCTCGAACCATACTATTTAAGTTAAAAATAATTTTATCTTACGAAAACTTCCTCCACAAATTCTCTAAATTTCTCGGCAATTTGGTTAGTTTCTTCGGTATTAAATCCCGTATAACCGGCAAAGGTTGGTGAAAGCGTGGTCTCACAGCGGAAGCCCTGTAAGTATAGCCTTTTCTTACCTTTTAGTAAATTGCACATTTCATCGATTACATTTGGAGTGTGGATTTGCCGAACCAGCGTCGTGCGAAATTCATAAGGTAGACCGCTTTCGTGGATTAGTTTCATGCTTTCCAACAGTTGGCTCTCTGAAGCAAGCTTGCCTACGAGGCTCTGGTATCTCGGCAAGGAAGTTTTCACATCCATCGCGATGTAGTCAAGCAATTTATTATCAATCAAACGGCGTAGCACTCCCGGGCGGTTGCCGTTGCTGTCGAGCTTCACCAGCAGGCCGCGCGATTTAATTTTTTTGATAAATTCTTCGAGGTCCGGCATGAGGGTCGGTTCGCCGCCGGTGATTACTACGCCGTCTAGGAGTTTGCCACGCTGATCAAGAAAGTTAAAAAACGCCTCTTCCGCGATAAAGCTAGAACGAAGCGCCGCAATTTTTTCCGGAAGGACGAACTCTGGATTGTGGCAGTATCCGCACCTGAAGTTGCAACCCGGAGTAAAAACGATACAGCTGACTTTCTCCGGATAATCAAGTACGGTAAACGGCTGTAGGCCGCTTAGGAGCATAGTTTATATTGTTCGTTGAATTCATGATTCGCGACCATCGTCTCGGTAAAATGTTTTCGCGAAACATGTTCTGATTTTTTACCGGTGTTGAAGTGTGAGACTGGGCGATGATAGCCCATGACGCGCGTCCAAACTTCGCAGCGGGTGCGTTGTGGGAGTTCGGAGGCGGCAGCGGCTGATGACATATGTTTGTAGGTTTAAGGTAAAAGGTGAAAGGTGAAAGTTGAAAG
>JBBTSL010000119.1:0-4401 GCA_038064745.1 Patescibacteria group bacterium
CACTCTGAGATAACTCGATAAGAAAAAACCAGATCGTCCTCTCTTATCGGTACGGAGAGGAGCGCTTCGCGCCGCGCCAGCTCATCGCGATTTTTCTTGTCATGAGCGCCGAGCGCGAAATTGCGCAGAAAAACCTGTGATTCGGGCAGGGCAAAAACAATTTTACGGGAGGATAGTGGCTTGGATTTCGCGTCAGAAAACAGTAATTTTACCGCTTCTGCCAGCTTCACTTTGTCCTTGATTTGTCCATTTTCAACGATACCTTCAGATAAATTAGCGCTGATTAAATTTAGAACCTTAAAATCGCTGTCAGAAGATTCGATCTCAGCCAGCTCCATAGTTCGATCGGCGATATCGAGGCCAATGGATTTTTTATTTAGCAATTTCACATTTATTTTTGTATCCAGGAATTAATAGTGATTATGTTGCCGGAGAGGGTCAGGTTTACCTCTATTTCCTTGTTGTAGTCGCCCACCGTGGAGCGAACATTTACTATTTTATTTCCACCGCTTGGATTGATACTTAATATACAGGAATTTGACCCGACATTCAAGGTTCCGCCGGCGTAGGCGCCATCAAGACGCAAATGTCGAAGCGCATCTTCCATGCAGCCATCGGCTAGGGCAAAGGCTTCTCCGCCCTTCTGTGAGGTATATCCGAGATCAAGTTCGCCGATACTTAGAAATGACGCGCTTACCGCCATTATAAGGGCTGCCGCGCCAATAATAAGGACGGTCAGCAGTGCGGCCGCGCCCTTATTGTTGAAAAAAAATGGAGACAAGTTCATATAATTCTAATATCTAACACTTACCGATGTCTGTAAGCTCTGCGAATAGGCAAAGTTCGGATCGTTGCTCGGATTGCCGTACTCGACCGTCATATTTATTCCGATATTTTCCCTGCTACCGCCGGTTAGGTTGGCAAATATAAAATTTATTACCCTTACTTCATCCGCCATTATGGTGGTTGAGGCGTTGGCGCCTTCCTTTATTTCCACAACACCATTATCGTGATTAAGTCGAATTATTGTCGGATTTAGAGTTGTGGAGGCGTTCGTCAAATACAGATATCCCGGGTCAACATCAAATCTGGAATTGGTAATATTTACTCCGCTCGCCGATCGGATTTTCTGAGTGATGATAGATAGCGCCTCTCTGGTGTTTGCCTGTACCTCTTGCACGACATAGGTTTTGTTTCTTGAATTAGAAATTGATAGCGAAAACGAAACAAATGACGCCAAAATTCCGCCTATAATGGCAATGTAAATTAGCATTTCAATCAGCGTAAAACCATTTTTGGACATACTTTATTTATAATTCAGCCTAACCTCCTGGAGTAATGGCGTCACTGAGCCGTCTCCGGTCAATTCAGCGCGGTATTGCAGCCACTTGTTGCCGTTTAGGGCGGCCGGGATTATCGCACCCAGCGGGTTGGTGAAATATGTGCCGGCGCCGCTTGGCCCATACCAGCCCGTCCAGGCGCCCGGGCTGCCGGCGGAATCCGGCGCCGTTCGTACCTGTAGTTGGAGATCAGATCCGGACGGCAATGTCTCATCCCATTTCAAAATTTGCGTCCGCGCAGAAGTTAGATTGGTATTATAGGCAGAGGAAACAAAATAGCCGGAAGTAAAATACGATCCTCCCCCACCGCCGGCATTGTCGCTGTATCCGATCTGCACTTGATCTAGCTCTACAAGCTGGCTGCCATTGCTCGAAAGAAACGCCTTGAACATTAGTTTTGCGCTTGTGGTCGAAAAATTTGAAATATTCGCGTTGACTGTCACGGCGGTATTGTAATCGGTAGCGCCTGCAACCACTGACCATATTGAACCGTTCCAATATTTCCAGGTCGCCCCATCATCATTGGATAATTGGTAGTAGATTTCTCCGCCGTTTTTATTGGCAACTTCAGAAAATCCCGTCCAGGCGCCGACTGTCGTGGTTGTAAATGACGCTGAATTGTAAATAGACGGCTTATCGGTCGGATAGGCAGGCGCAGAAGCCCAGGAACAGCCGGCCTGCGCGGCGCAGGTTGCCCCACCGGAGAAGGTATTGCAGGCGCTCGGCGTCCCGGTGCAAGTATCCGCCGCCGTCCAATTTAGTGAAACATTGTCAAACGCGCCGATTGTTTGCCCGGCTCCGCTGGCGCCTGTATAAATCCCCCTCACTACCACTTTTAGATAATAAGTTCCGGCCGCGCCCAATTTGGATGAAATATCGAGGTTTGATACGGAGGCCCAATTGGTGGTGCCACTGATCGCGGCGCTGCGCCAAACATAATTGGCGAGGGTTGGCGCTCCGCTTGTACTTTCTACAAATACATATAAATAGAATGAAGATATGGCGGCGGCTGTGTAGGTTGGGATGCGCCAGTTGAAACTTACCGTTCCGGCCGGATTATTCGCCGATGTCGTAAATGGCTGTTGCCAGTATCCGGAGATGGTGGAGTTTTTGTTTCCGGCAACGACTACGCGTATATAGCCATTGGGGTTGCCGCCGGTAGTTTGCCTGTCTCCGCTGACACGGCTGGCTGATTCCCAGTCCGCATAGGTCCAGCCTGTAATAGTGGAGTCAAATGAAGGATTTGTAGTAGCGCCGGATCCGCCCAATGTCCAGGCGCACCCTGTCTGAGCGAGGCAGGTTCCCCCGGAGCCGAAGGTGCTGCAAGCATTTGGCGTGCCGGAGCAGGACCCGCCTGCGCCGGTATCTGCTAGTGATGCCAGATCAGATGCTACGCTAATTTTGGAGGAATTATATGTATAATCTCCCGCTACGGTAAACGGCCAGGTAGTAGTGGAAAATGTTGTCGGCGAATTTGTTCCAAGTCCAATTTGGCCGTTTGTACCAAAATTAAGATTGCCATCGTCCGTATTATATCGTGTCGCATCTGACCAGACGGCCTGACCGCTTCCACCCGACCAATCCGTCTGCGTCCATTCGCGCGAATCCCAATTGGTGAGATAGGTAGATTGCTGCACCTGATTTACTGCGCCGCCGGACGTCTGCCACGTCACTGTCACGATAACCTTCTTTGATTCAATGTCTGTATAACTTCCGGGACAAGTCGCGATAGTATTACTCGCATCTCGGCAGATATTTTCAAATGAAATCGTGCGGGTATATTTTCCGACGGTTGACGTCGTATTTTCTCCGCTGAAGATCCATTTATTGCCGCTGATATTGATAGAGCTTGTGGTGTATATCAGATTATTCCAGGCGTCATCACGAATTGATCTGACTCCCTCGATCGCATCCTGAGCTATAGCTTCGGCCTCCGTCTGCTCCCCGCCCTGTCGCAGAGCCGTGAATCCTCCGGTGGCAAGCGTCATCAGCGCGGCGGAAATCAAGCCAAAAATCGCCACTGCCAGGATGACTTCAAGAATGCTCTGACCTTTTTTGACAAAAATTATGCTCATGAAAAGATTATTCCTCTTCGATTTTTCCAATGGAATTTATCGATATGGCTCGTCCCTCATTGACACTATGGATTAATCGGAGGGTTCCGGTATTGCTTGGCACGCCGGTCCCTCTTGAAAAATTAATATCAATATCGGCGCCGATTCGATTCAGATTGGTGGATGAAGTGATCAGCGCTTCATCAAAAATAGTTTCTTTATCAAAACCTGTCAGCCGCGTAGCATAGGAGTTCCCTTGATACAAGGTATAGCCGCTCCTGCCACCGACATTATTATCAAAATAAACGCCGTGTGGCGAAAAGTTGTAGCCGGCCACGCTTAATTCGCGGGCCGTCCGCAACGACTGGATAATCAAAGCGGTATTATCATTTAGTTGGGCGCTTATCTGAAGACTGCCGTAGAGCGGAGTGGCTGCCGCGGCCAGGATAACGCTGATGCCGATCACCACCAGAAGTTCGATGATTGTAAAACCGCCCCGATTAGGCATAAAATTTATCTTCTAATATTTCCGGTAATACTATAAATCGGAGTAATTATGGAAAGCGCGAGAAAGCCGACGACGAGCCCGATGAATATGAGGAGGATAGGCTCGATCGCAGTCGACAGGCCTTTGGTGGCCGTATCTACTTCTAGATCATAAAAGTCCGCCAGGTACAGGAGGGTCTCATCCAGGCGACCTGCTTCCTCGCCAACATAAACCATTTTACTAACCATTTTTGGATATAATTTTTGATGTTGTGAAAGATTATCGGATAATTTTATGCCTTTGCTTACGCGCGCGCTAACGTCTATCAGCGAACGGTAATAGTAATAATTTGTCATGGTGTCGCGCGTCACTTCAAGCGCTTTATCGATACTTAGGCCGCTCTTCAGCAGCATTCCGAGCGTGCGGGAAAATCTCGCCAGGTTGGAATTTATGACGATACTTTTTACTACCGGGAGCTTCAACAGGAGCCAGTGAGTAATCGGATGGACAAATTTCTGTC
>JBBTSL010000120.1:0-8825 GCA_038064745.1 Patescibacteria group bacterium
AGAGAGAATTTCCTGAAAATGTGATTTATATCCGACGCGTTGGACTACGCTATCCCTGACCCCCACCTTGACAAAAGGGGGATTTTGCTGTAATATAATCAATCGGATTTGATGCAGATAATGCGGTTAAATTCGATAACCCTAACTAAAGGAGCGGAAGATGCAAATTGTCATTTTGATTCTGGCCTTGTGGCTTCTCGGCTCTCTGCTGATAATGTACGACCAGCCGATCTGCCGGTTTATCGATAGAGTTTCGGCAAAGTACCAGATTCGCCGGGCGCTCCAAAAGGATTCGGAAAGAAGCCTAGAGGATGTCAAGGCGACGACCGGCCTCTCCGGGGAGAGGATAGATGACGTTCGTGTCGAGCTTGGGCTCGACTGGACGAAAGAAGAAAACCAAAAGTAGTACAACCAGAAAGACAGGTACAAACATGTTTCATGATCTGTACGTGTGGCTTCGCGCGATGTACTCCAGCACCCCCGGCTGGGTTGTGGTTGGAGCCTTCATCGGGTGGGTCGTCATCCCCTTGGTCTGGTTCGGCGTAGCGTTTCTCCGCTATGTGATCGCCAAGGCCGTGGTCAGGGCGGTTCGGAAGATTGCTCCGGAAACCAGCCTGACTCGCATCATCGAGGTAACCGGATTCAGCCCCCAGAGAGTCGAAGACGTGATCGGGGATCTGAAGATGGAAGGAGAAATCTAAAAGAAGGCTTCAGGACAGCCTGTAAGCCAGGAACAGAAAAAGCCCCGTCATGCGCAAGCAGGCGGGGCGTTGTAATTTTAGAGGGATTTTTTATTCACCTTCGCCCCGTCTTTTGAGTCTTCGACTAGGAAGCCAAGTTTATCGAGCTCAAGGCGCAGTCGGTCGCTCTCGGCCCAGTTTTTATTTTTACGTGCTAATTCTCGAGATTCCACTAATTTTTTTATTTCAGCCGGAATTTTTTCGACTTTAACTTTCAGATTTTTCTTAATTTCCAGCCCGAGCACCTCATCAAATTTGAGGAGAGTTTTGAGTGGGATAGTTTTATTGTTTAGCGAGTCCCAGACGAGCGCGAGAGCCGCGGGGGTGTCGAGGTCGGTGTTGATGAGGGAGAGAAATTGTTGAGTGAGCGAGACCTCTCCCTGCCCTCTCCTCTGTGGAGGCGAGGGTTCAACACTTCTCTCTCCTCCACAGAGGAGAGAGTCAGAGAGAGGTTTCGTCGCCAATTCTCTAGCCAAATTGTACAAGTGTTGGAGGCCATTTTGTGCCGCTTGGAGCGCATCCCATGAAAAAGTTAGTTGTTTGCGATAATGAGTTTGAAGTAATAAATATCGATAGGCGAGCGGGCTGAAGTTCAAAGTTTTTAAAGTTTGTAAAGTTATAAAGTTGTCGCCAGATTTGGACATTTTGGCGGCCTCATCCGATTTATTTGTGATAATTAAAAACTCGCCATGCATCCAAACATTCGCGAGCGACTTGCCTTCGGCGGCTTCGCTCTGAGCGATCTCGTTGGTGTGGTGAACGGGGATGTGGTCGATACCACCACAGTGAATATCAAATGGCTGGCCGAGATATTTTACCGACATTGCTGAGCACTCGATATGCCAGCCGGGGAAACCGACGCCCCACGGACTTGGCCATTCCATTTGCCGCCGGGACCTCACCCTGCCCTCTCCTTGGAGGAGAGGGGACAGCGGCGAGAGTTTCCACAGCGCGAAATCGGTTGGGGATTTTTTCTCTCCCATGGCTACACGCGCGCCGGCCTCGAGGGATTGGTTTTTTAAATTTGCCAGTTTACCATAATCAGGCAATTTCGAAGTGTCGAAATAAACGCCATCAGCCGTCTGGTAGGTGAAACCTTTTTGCTCAAGTTTTTTTATTAAATTTATTTGTTCCTTGATATGATCGGTCGCTCTCGGATATTTTGTTGCTTTCAAAATATTTAAATTCTCCAGGTCTTCCTTAAACTTTCCTTCATAAAATTTTGCTATCTCCCAGGCGCTCTTGCCTTCGCGCGCCGCGCCCTTCTCCATCTTATCCTCTCCGGTATCGGCATCGCTCGTCAGGTGGCCGACGTCCGTGATGTTCATGATGTGCTTCACTTTGTAGTCATTATATATGAGCGCACGTTTCAGAATATCCTCAAATACAAAAGTACGCAGGTTGCCGATGTGGGCGTACGCGTAGACAGTCGGGCCACAGGTATAGAGGCCGACGACTTTCTTTAGAGGCTTTAGGTCTTCGGTTTTGCGGGTGAGGGAGTTGTAGAGTTTGATAGGCATAATATAAAATCCCAATGACCAAATCTCAATGACCAATCAAATCCCAAATAACAATTTCCGCATTGTCATCTCGACCCACAGGAGAGATCTCTGTCCGGTTGGCCAATTAATTTGGACAGAGATTTCTCACATCGCGCGAGCTCCGTTCGAAATGACACCAAAAAAATGTAGTTTATTTGGACATTGGTCATTGGGGATTGGATTTTCTTGTGTTATTGTACCCAATATATTCATAGTTATCAACACCTTGTAGCCATCTTTGTTAAATATTGCTATAATGCCTCCATGTTATTTAGAAAGCCCGACTCGTATCTCGGCGTTGATATCGGCGCGGGAGGAATTAAAATAGTGGAATTACGGAAGGAGAAAAGTCGTCCCGTTCTTTTTACGTACGGATTAACCCGCGAGGCGCAGAATATTCACCAGCTCCTCCAGAAGAAGGATCTGAAGCCGGAGGAAATTTTGCCGGGTAGCCGCTCGATGTCAGGAGAGAAGACCACCAAGCAGCAGCCGGTATTTCTGGTTGATGAGGCGCAAGTGCAGAATTTCAGCTCGATCATCAGGGAAGTTTGCAAGAGAGCTAGGACCAAGAGTAAGATCGCCGTCGCGAGCCTGCCGGTGTCATCTGTTTTTCACGCGATGGTAACTATGCCGCCGGTAAAGAAGGAAGATTTTGATCGGATTCTGAAAGCGGAAGTAAAAAAATTATTGCCCTATCCGATCGAAGAGATGGCGCTTGAATATGAAATCATGCCGGGCAGAAGCAGTAGCTCTGAGCAGCGTGTGCTGGTGAACGCCGCGCCGCGCGCTCTGGTAGTTTTCTATACTGAAGTTTTCAAGATGGCCGGCCTCAAGCTTGACTCGCTGGAGCCGGAGTCGATCGCTCTCTCTCGCGCCCTCCTGGGCCGGGACAATTCGCCGTCGATGCTTATCGATATCGGCGCGGATCGCACGAACTTTTTCATTGTCGAGCAGGCTTTCCCGATCACCCATCACAGTATCGAGCTCGGCGGCGATCGTATCAATCAGATTATCGCGCAGGTGCTCGGCGTCCCGATGCCCTTGGTCGAGCAGATGAAGCGCGACCTCTTCACCTCGATCCTCGAATCACCTCAGAGCTCATCCCTTACGCGTGAAGCATTCCTTTCGCTTTTTGATCCGATTATCGAACCGATTATCAAGGAGATCGAGTACAGCCTCGAGATGTATATGCGACAGAGTAGTAATCAAGGCCGCCGGCCGGAGAAGATTGTGCTCTCGGGCGGTTCCGCTTTTTTCCCGTACCTGACCGAGAAGATCGAGGAGAAATTCAAATTGAAATGTTACGTCGGCGATCCGTGGGGCAGAGTGGTGTATCAGGAGGGTTTGAAGCCTATTATCCACGCGATCGCTCCCCGGATGGCAGTTGCTATTGGCCTTGCATTGCGTAATGTGATATAATCAATGAAGTTATAAAGTTGAAAGTTATAAAGTTATCAAGTTCGTTGGTAACATCGTTGTACAGTCTTTTTACATTTAACCTTTATAACTTTCAACTTTATAACTTTATAACTTCTCACATATGGATCCAAAATCAGTACAAGTATTGTTGGTCGAGGATGATGTATTCCTCGCTAGTATCTATCAGAAGAAATTTGAGATGGAAGGGTTTAAGATTGTGGCCGTGGACAACGGCGACAAAGTTCTACCGGAAGCCAAGAAGAAAAAGCCGGATATTATTCTGCTTGATATTTTATTACCGAAGCGTGATGGTTTCTCGGTGTTGGCGCTTCTGAAGGCGGATGCGGAGCTAAAGGATATCCCGGTTATTATGCTGACAAACCTCGGGCAGAAAGACGATGTGGACAAGGCGCTCGCGGCCGGCGCGGTGGACTATCTGATCAAGGCGCACTTCAAACCGTCGGAGATCGTCGAGAAGGTCAAGAAGACCCTCCACATCTAAATATTTAAATCCCCGCTTGGGCGGGGTAGGGGTGGGTTGGTCAACGTTCGAGAATGGATAATCAACGTTTATGAATCGAAGAATAAATATAATTTTTACTTTGAAGGGAGGTGACATATGAAAATGAAAAAACAAGGTTTCACATTGATTGAGCTCTTGGTCGTAATCGCGATTATCGGTCTATTGTCAACTCTCGCGGTAGTTGCCCTCGGCAACGCCCGTACGAAAGCTCGCGACGCCAAGCGCATGTCAGACCTCAAACAATTACAGACCGCACTTGAGCTGTATTATACAGACAAGAATGGTTACCCGACTGGGGCAACTGTTAATTTGGGTGATACAGGCGCCGCCTGTTTGAATAGCGTGAGTGGATTTACAACGTCTCCATGTTCCGACGCCTATATGGCCAGCGTGCCGAAGGGTCCGTCAAACAATGAGTTTTACATCTATAACTCCACTGCCTCGAGTACTTATACGGTTACTTCGACCTTAGAAGGTACGGTTAACAATTTATCGGGCGCAGTCACATTGTCTCCAGCGGGAATTGCTGACTAACAATAACTTTCTAGAAAGTTACCACTCACCATTTTTTGGTGGGTGGTTTTTGGTAAATTAAAACCCAAACCCCAATGTCCAATGACCAATTTTTCGATTTTATTGGTCATTGGGATTTGGTCATTGGGTTTTTTATTGATATACTAGGCGCATATGTTAGTTTTAGAATCCTGGTTAATTTATCCAATAATTTTTGTACTCGGCCTCATCCTGGGCAGTTATTTGAATTCATGGATGTGGCGGGTACACGAGGGGCGATATGTCTGGCTCGGCCGGAGTATGTGCGTCGGCTGTGCCAGGAGCCTTGCCTGGTACGAGAATATCCCGCTTTTAAGTTATCTTTTTTTGCGAGGCAAATGTCGTACCTGCAAAATATCAATTCCGTCGTCGTACTTTTTTGTCGAGCTCGCGACGGGGTCGCTGTTTCTTTTTCTGTCGATCGTTGATCTCAATTCCGGCGTATCGTTCGCGCGTATATTTCGAGATTTATTTTTCGGCGCGCTGTTCGTGGTGATTTTTGTTTACGACGCGAAGTATGGGGAGATAATTCTAGGGAGCACCTGGCTCGGGGCGATCGTGGCGGCCTTCATGAATATAAAATATTTTGGATTTAGCTTTGATTCTGTCCTCCTCGGAGCGGCGATCGGTGGGGGATTTTTCTTATTTCAGTATGTGGTCTCGAAAGGGAAGTGGATCGGGGGCGGGGATATGCACCTTGGGCTCCTGATGGGCGCTCTCCTCGGCTGGCCGAATATTTTGGTGGGGTTATTTGTAAGTTATATCGTTGGGGCGGTAATTTCGATCGGGTTAATTTTGGCCGGGAAGAAGTCGATGGGGTCGGCGATACCGTTCGGGACATTTTTGACTGTGGGGACTCTCGTCACGATGCTTTGGGGAGATGAGATTATAAAATGGTATTTAGGTTTTTTGAAATAAATTATGCCCTACGCGGGCGGCGGCTCGCTCCCTCCCCTTTTCCAAGGGGAGGTTAGGTGGGGTTTGCCGTCCTTTGCGACCCCAAGACAATGTCACGTTTGCTCATAGGAAGGCAAACCCCCTCTCGCTCCCCCTTGGAAAGGGGGAGGGGCCAACAAATGAATTTTGAAAAAATAAAAAAATCCCCAGGTGGGGACACGATAAAAAAGAAAGTGGGGGTGGGCGTCGTACTGACACCCACCCCCGTGTTGCAGGAGAACTCTGGCCGAGAGCGCGGTCGTACCCAATTAGGGCATCTCCTCTTTTTCCTATTTGTACCGCTACGATCGAGCTGCCTGCTCTGGCTTTTTTTTGCGTCTGTTTTGCCCGCAGGGAGTTGCTCGGGGATCCACTTTACAACATGGCACCCTTTCTATATATTTTCATACACAGAAAGCGTGTCACGAATGAGAATTGGGGTGGGAGGGGGCGTCATAATTGACCGCCCCCCCCCGACGCCGCGGGGAGTCCGTCTGCCCAGAGACGGATTGCGTGGTAACACCCATATGGGCGGGTGCCTCCCTTTTACTTACTTACCGCTATTGCGGGAGCAGGATTTGAACCTACAGCCTCCGGGTTATGAGCCCAGCGCTCTACCTGGTTGAGCTATCCCGCGAAATATAGCACAAATTAGCGTTTTTGTTTTTTGAGCAACTGCTCTGAGTGCCACCTTTTTACATGGCACCCTTTCTATATATTTCTATACACAGAAAGCGTGTCACGAATTGGGAAGTAAGTGGGGGTGGGTGAGATTTTTCTCACCCACCCCCGTGTTGCTCTGGAGTCTGCCGGGAGCTTCTCGCCTAGTCCGGCAAATCGCGACGCGTCCCAATGAGAGACGTCCATTTGTTTGTCGCTGTGTTTACAGCTACCACTTTTACTCAGTGCGCGCTAACACCCTTTTTGCACGTTGGCTTAGGGTGCGAAGAAGATATTACCAAATGTTTGAGTTTTTGTCAAGGGCTTGGTATAATTAGGCTGTGAATAAATTAAGAAATTTGGCTTATTTAAGCTATTTTTCGCTTTTTAAATTACTCCCTCCCCTCTTAGGGGAGGGGCAGGAGAGGGGTATTTCGTTTCGTAGACTTGCGTAGTTCGTGGGAATACCCCCACCTTCGTCCTCCCCCTAAAAGGGGGAGGGAATCGGTGAACGAGAGTATGACTATTTCTAAAGATTTAAAAGATAAAGTCGCGCGTTTGCGTTCGCAGGTGGATGATCTCCGCTATCGCTACCATGTTCTGAACGATCCGGAGGTGACGGACGCGATGTACGACGGCCTGATGGATGAATTGCGCAAAATCGAAACTGAGCATTCGGAAATCGTGACGCCTGATTCGCCGACGCAACGAGTAGCAGGCCGGCCGCTCGAAAAGTTTGAGAAAGTAATTCATCAGGTTACGCAGTGGTCATTCAATGATGCCTTCGAGGAGAAGGATATTGAGGAGTGGGAGGAGAGAATTTTGAAAATATTGGAGAAGGAACTTGGTTCGAGGCCGAAAGATCTCGATTATGTTTGCGAACTAAAGATCGACGGCTTGCATATGGTGCTGACCTATGAAAAAGGAAATCTCATCGCGGCGGCGACTCGCGGTGACGGCAAAATTGGAGAAAATGTCACGCAGAATATCAGGACCATCGAAAGCGTACCACTTACTCTGCGTGAACCGGCGGATATCATCGTCGAGGGCGAGGTGTGGCTGTCGCGAGAGATGCTCGTAACCTTGAATAAAGAACGCGAAAAAAACGGTGAAGCGCTTTTCGCCAATCCGCGTAATGCCGCCGCCGGCACAATCCGCCAACTGGATTCGAAAATTGTCGCGGCGCGGAAACTTTCACTGACTACTTATGATATTTCCAGCGCGAATGTTCCGGAGACTCAGGAGAAGGAGTTGCTCCGGCTGAAGGAGCTTGGTTTCAAGACCGACAGCAACTGGCGCGTCTGCAAAACTCTCGCTGACATTTTCAAATTTTACGCGGAGTGGAGCAAGAAAAAAAATAATGAACCATTTTGGATCGATGGCGTGGTAATTAAGGTAAATCAGCGGAAATATCAGGACGCGCTCGGCTTCACCGGCAAGGCGCCGCGTTGGGCAATCGCCTTCAAATTTCCGGCCGAAGAAGGAGTTACTAAAATCAAAGATGTTTACTGGCAGATTGGCCGCACCGGCGCGCTCACCCCGGTCGCCTTCATGGAGCCTGTCAAGCTTGCCGGCACGACTGTAACGCATGCGACGCTTCATAATTTCGATGAGATCCAGCGTCTCGGCGTAAAAATTGGCGATCAGGTGGTGGTGGTGAAGGCGGGGGAGATTATTCCGAAAGTTGTCCGGGTGCTGGAGAAGATGCGGACCGGTGAGGAGAAAACAATTCGATTGCCAACGAAATGTCCGATGTGTGGTGGGAAGGTAGGTAAGCGACTTGCGGGACCTCACCCTACCCTCTCCTTGAAGGAGAGGGGCGAGTTCGATTCCTTCTCCTCCAAGGAGAAGGCGAGGATGAGGTCTAGCGGTGAGGATTCGGTCGCGATTTATTGTCTCAACCCCAACTGTTTCGCCCAAGAGCTCGGCCGGATTACCCATTTCGTCAGCAAGAAATCTTTCGACATCGATCATCTCGGCGAGAAAATCGTAGAAAATTTGGTGCAGGTCGGCCTAGTGAAGGACGCGGCTGATTTATTTACCCTCACAGTTGGAGATCTGGAGCCGCTCGAACGTTTTGCCGAGAAGTCGGCAAGTAATTTAGTCACCTCGATTCAAGAGTCCAAAAAAATATCTTTGGCGAAATTTATCAACGCGCTTGGCATCATCAATGTCGGCGAAGAAACGGCCGAAGATTTGGCCGAGCATTTCCAAAGTTTAGAAAAATTAATGTCGGCATCCGAAGAAGAACTTTTTAAAATAAATGGTATCGGCGAAAAAGTTGCGAAGTCTCTTCTGGAATTTTTTGCGAACAGAAGCAATCAGGAGTTCATCAGGAAGCTTCTGAAAAACGGCGTTAGAATTTTGAATTCGGAATCTGGAATAAAAAAGACCGGTAAATTGAAAGGCAAGACGTTTGTGTTGACAGGGACGATGAGTTCGATGAGTCGCGAT
>JBBTSL010000121.1:0-12438 GCA_038064745.1 Patescibacteria group bacterium
AGCCGGCGAGCTTGGGCTAGATGGATTGGTAAGGCACATACCGGGCGTACTTTCGCTGGCGTTGTATGCGAAAGAAGCCGGACTGCTTAGGTTATTTGTGCCGGAGAATGACGCGGCCGAAGCGGCGCTAGTGGACGGCCTTACAATCTATCCGGTGAAATCGCTAGGACAATTGGTGAGGCATTTTACGGGCGAGGAAGTGATCGCGCCCTTTGTGAAGACCGAGGAAATAAAAACCGCCGGGCAGTACGCGATGGATATGGCGTATGTGAAGGGGCAGGAATTCGCCAAGCGCGCGCTCGAGATCGCCGCCAGCGGAAGTCATAATATTCTCATGAGCGGGCCGCCGGGATCCGGCAAGACTTTGCTGGCCAAGAGTTTGCCGTCGATCTTGCCGAGACTCACCAGCAGTGAAGTCCTGGAAGTGACGAAAATTTATTCGGTGGCAGGACTCCTCGAGGGGCCGTATGTCGAGGAGCGTCCGTTTCGCTCTCCGCATCACACTGCTTCGGGAGTGGCGCTAGTTGGCGGCGGACGGATCCCACATCCGGGAGAAATTTCTCTGGCGCATCGTGGGGTTTTATTTCTGGATGAATTTCCGGAGTTTCCGCGTTTCGTGATCGAGAATTTACGCCAGCCGCTCGAGGATGGCACGATCACGGTCTCGCGCGCTGAGGGGACGTGGAGTTTTCCGGCGAGATTTATTTTGGTCGCGAGTCAGAATCCTTGCCCGTGCGGATTTCGGAGCGACCCCGATCATCCGTGCGTCTGTAGCCCGAGTCAATTTCAGAAATATCAGAAGAAGATCAGTGGCCCCTTGCTTGACCGTATCGATCTGCATGTGGAAGTGCCACGGGTGCAATTTGAGAAATTATCGAAGGACGAACTCGCCGAGCCGTCCGCAAATATTCGCGAGCGAGTCGAGCGGGCGCGCGAAATTCAGTCGCGAAGGTTCAAGGGGCTGGATATTCAAACTAACAGCGAGATGACCGGCAAAGAAATTCGGCAATTTTGTGTACTTTCAAATGATTCAGTCGATCTCCTGCGCGCGGCGGTGAATCGCCTCCATCTCTCGGCGCGCGGCTACAATCGCATCCTGAAGCTCAGCCGCACCATCGCCGACCTTGCCGGACAGGACAAAATTGCCACAGAGCACGTGGCGGAGGCGCTGCAGTTCCGGGCGAAAGAGGGGTAATAAGGACAAAAAAACAACCAAATTCAATTGATTGTTTTTATTTTAGCCGCAGAAATTTCCACCTGCGGCACTGTGGTTATTTTAATCCGAGCCGATACTTCAGATTGGCGCGGGCTTGTTGCCCGAAACGTTCGCGTGACTCCGGGAGGTGATAAATCTCTACGCGATCATAGAACTCACGAAGTAATTTTTGTCTCCCGAGACAGTACACGGACCGAGGCACGTGCGCGTACTCCCTTCGAATCGCCAGGTCGTAGCGATGGAAAACATTTGGCGGGGCGCCCAGGATCCATAGATCAAGATCGTTGATGGTCTGTTCCATGGCATTGTTGCACTGACGAGTTTTCGTCGCCATGATTAGTGTGCTAACCAGTGGCGCTTGTCCGCGAATTCCGTATTTTAATAGCCATTCGCGTGCCAGGTCGGCGCTCTGTTCTTCATTGTCTTTGCTTCGCGCATTGTATACCGCATCGTGGAAACAAATTGCGAGTTCAACTGCCTCGGGATTGGCGCAATGTAAACGCACCACTGGAAACAATTGAAGCATCTCCAATATATGCCCCAGAGTGTGGTAGTGACGATGTGGTTCACCATAGCGTTTGATCAATTCATTCATGATCGCTCTTCCATCTCCGACCGCGCCGGATATTTTTAGACGTAGCCAAAGGTCTGCCCAGTATTTTTTAAACATCCTTACAGCCTTAGTATCAGACATGATTTTCTCCTCCGTTAATCCTTCATGTATCCCCACGTAAGGTCTGCCGGTGGTTCTCCAAGTTTTCGTTTCAGTTTCTTGAGCTGTTTTTGGCATTCTTCTGGCATGACGAAGCCACCAACGCAGTCCGCCCGTCCATTGCAATTCCAACGCTGATCACTCTTGCTTTCGAGCCACCAGGATCCCTCTGGGAGGTTAAAGAATAGTGACATGTTTTTTTTCTCCTTTGTCAAAGTACTGACTGCTGACGGCATATTATCTGATTGACAAAGTTAGTACAATCGTGTATAATAACCGTTAGAGTAATATGCAAAATCCTTATTTTTTACTTGAACAACTTGGTCTTAGCGAAGCGGAAGCAAGCGCATATTTGGCTTTGCTGAATGGCGCGCGTGATGCCCGTGAGATTATTAAAACGACCCGCATGAAGCGGCCGACTGTCTACTACGCCCTAAGTATGCTCGAGAGACGCGCCCTGATAAGTCGCACTGGGCAGGACAATGAAAAACGCATCTTAGTGGAACCGGCTGGCCGATTGAAGACATTAATTGAAACGAAAGAGCGCGAATTGAAGCTGCTCGGAAAAAATATTGACGGTTTAATTTCCGCGTTTGCTCGCGGTGAAAAAAAAGATATAAAACCGTCGGTGCATTTTTATGAAGGCCTTGAAGCCGTTCAGAATGTAATTATGGAGAGTGTTTATGCTAAATCGAATCAGATCCGCGTTATAGCGCCGCACAATAATTTTTTTCGGCAGGTCGGGGATGATTTTTTGAATAGCTATCTCGAAGAGCGCAACCGTCGCGGTATTATTGTGAAGAGTTTATGGGAAAAACCAGTCGACAAAATTATTTATAAGAGATATTATGCTCGCTCAGAAGTCCGGCTTTTGCCCGTGGTGATGCATGATAAATTTCCTACTACTATTTTTTTATACGACGATAAAACTTTATATATTTCATCGCTAAAAAATGCCTACTGTATTTTGATAATTTCGCAAGAGCACCATGATACTATTGGCGCTTGCTTCGAGGGATTATGGATTAGTTCAACTGTTCATCCAACCTAGCCGTACCATCACCGCGCGCTGCTGGGATCATGAGGCCAGCGTGGTCGTCTTCCTCAGCGAGTAGTGAAAAGCTAGGTTCGTAACAAGCGGGCGTCGGTTCTTTCGATGCCCGCATTTCATTTTTATGGGAGGCGCACTTGACAACAAAATTTTTACTTGGTATGATTGTAATATATTGTATTACAAATAAATAATATAAATTATGCGTGAAATAGTTAATATCTCTCTTCCAACTACCATGGTAAAAACGGTTAAAAAAGCGATTAAGGATGGGGACTACATCAGTACGAGCGAATTTTTTCGGGATCTTCTGCGCAATTGGCAAGCAAACGAATTATTGAAGGATCTAAAAAAGAGTCGCGAGGAGCTTTTGTCTGGAAAAGGTAAAATCTTGAAATCCCTCAAGGATTTAAGATAGGGCCTTAATATGGAGATTGTATACAGTTCGAAGTTCGCTCGCGAGTATAAAAAATTATCCAAACATCTCAAGGATCTGGCCGAGCGCCAGGAAGCAATATTTCGCATCGATCCATTTGATCGTAGACTCAGAAGTCATAAACTTCACGGGAAGTTTAATGAATTTTTGTCTTTTTCGGTCGACTATAGGTATCGAATAGTTTTTGAATTTTCAAGGGACAAAAAAATTGCTTATTTTTATTCTGTCGGTGATCATGATGTTTATCAATAAAGGAGTGACAAAACAAAATTGGTAGAGTATACTTAGGCATTATGCCGATTCCACAACTTCATCCTAGAGCAAGCCGAACCTACGGGACAGTAAAGGAGCGAAAAGCAACTCGCCGTTCATCGTCATTATGGTCCTGGATATTTAAGCTAGGATTTTTTGGCGTGGCGCTGTGTTTCATCGGCGGTACGATACTTATCCTCTGGATCAGCCGCGATCTCCCGGATCCCAATAGGCTGGCAGACAGGCAGGTTGTTCAAAGCACGAAAATTTTCGATCGTACCGGCACGCATTTGCTTTACGAAATTTATCAAAATCAAAAAAGGACTGTGGTGGAATTAAATCAGATCGCTCCCTACGCGGTGCAGGCGACCATTGCCATTGAAGACAAAACCTTCTATGAACACTCCGGCGTCAAATTGATCAGTATTTTGCGTGCTGGTTTTAATAATCTCATCGGCCGAAGAACCGGCGGCGGTGGCGCCTCCACGCTGACGCAACAGCTCATCAAGAACACGATCATCGGCAATGAGCGAAGCATATTCAGGAAAATTAAAGAAGCCATCCTCGCTCTACAGCTTGAGAAAAAATATTCCAAGGATGAAATCATTAAATTATATCTCAATCAGATTCCATATGGCTCCACCAACTATGGAGTCGAAGCCGCATCAGAGAGTTATTTCCATAAGAGCGCGAAAGATTTGAATTTGCCGGAGTCAGCCACGCTGGCCGCGCTGATCCAGGCGCCGAGCCGTTATCTGAATGATGTGAACGCTTTACGCAGCCGCCGCGATTTGGTGTTGCGTCTTATGAATGAACAGAAATATATTACTGATGCCGAGAAAGCGGACGCGCAGGGCCAGGCGCTCCGTATTTATCGCAACGTTGGTATTTTTGACGCTCCTCATTTCGTGCTTTATGTAAAAAAACTTTTGGCTGATAAATTTGGTGAGAACATTATTGATACCGGCGGGCTGAAAGTTATCACGACGCTTGATTATGAGAAGCAAATGGCCGCTGAAAAAATCGTGAAGGAAAGCGGCGATAAATTTGCGAAGACCGCCAAGGCGAACAACGCGGCTCTCATCGCTATCGATCCCCCGACGGGGCAGATTCTCGCCATGGTTGGTTCACGTGATTTTAACAATGAAGAGATCGATGGGCAATTTAATGTCGCGGTGCTCGGACGCCGTCAGCCCGGCTCATCTTTCAAGCCTTTCGTTTATACCGCCGCCTTTGAGAAAGGTTACACTCCGGATACCGTATTATATGATGTGGCCACGAATTTTGACGCGCGCAACGGTAAGATTTATTCGCCAAAAAATTATGACGGCAAGGATCATGGTCTCGTCACGATGCGCAAGGCGCTTCAGGGTTCGCTGAATATTCCGGCGGTGAAGACGATGTATCTGGTCGGTGAAGAGCAGACCGCGGAATTTGCCAAACGTTTCGGCTATACAACTTTCACCGGCGACTATGGTCTGAGCCTGGTTCTTGGCGGCGCCGAAGTTAGTCCGCTTGAGCATACGATTGCTTTTGCCGCTCTCGCTAACAAGGGTACCTATCATCCGAGCGCCAGCATCCTCTCGGTCAGCGATGATGAAGGGAATAAATTGTATGAGTGGATGCCTGATCCCGGCACTGAGGCGGTTTCGACGGAGCTCGCCGTTTTGATTTCGAATGTTCTGTCAGACAACGATGCGCGCGCCTTTATGTTTGGCCTCAATAGCACTTTGGTTTTGTCGGATCGAAAAGTTGCAGCCAAGACCGGCACGACTTCGGACAACAAAGACGCTTGGACGATGGGTTATGTGCCGAGCCTCGCGGTGGGAGTCTGGGTCGGTAATACTATTCCGTCGCCGATGCTTGGCGGAGGGAGCTTGCTCGCCGGTACGATCTGGAATAAATTTATGAAAGTAGCGCTCTCATCGACCACGCCCGAAGATTTCCCGGCGCCTCCGGCCAACGATGCGACGAAGCCGGTGTTGCGTGGTAGCAATGGGGGACTCACTCTCCCGATAAATAGTATCACGGGAAAAATAGCCGTCTCGACCACGCCGGAAAATTTGATTGTTGAAAAAAGTTTTCTCCCGCCGCACGATATTTTGTATTACTTAAATAAAGATGATCCGAGGGGCCCGGCTCCAGCTGATCCGACTGCTGATCCGCAGTTCGCCGCTTGGGAATATGGCGTACAGCTATGGGCGATACATATGAATGCCTCCGGCACGCCGGTCTCATTCACCGAGCCGCCGACGGAATATGATAGCATGACCACGCAATCGGACGAACTTACTCCCAGCCTCACGGTACTCTCTCCGCATCCGGCGGAATCGATCTCTTCGCGTGATCTGCCGGTGTCGGTGAAGGTTTCTTCGCCGCGCGGAGTGGCGAGCGTCGCTTATCTTATCGATGGCGTAACACTTGCCACTATAAACGCTTTTCCTTTTGACACGACTTTATTTCTGGAGAAGCAGTCGGCCGGTCCGCATACTTTGAAAGTTATCGCGGCCGATGATCAGGGCAATAACGCAACTCAGGAAATAGTTTTTCTTCTGAATGTTGAGCCGGATCCGGCGGATTTCACTTGGTATGATGGTGAGTCAGTTGTCGTGAAAGGCAGTGATTACCCGCGCGCTTTTTATTTAACCCCAACGCGTTGGGACGCGACGAAGGATATAAAAATATTATTGAGTGGAGGAGGTAAGGCCGAGCGACAGATTTATGATATTGATCATAATGAAAAATTTGAAAATGGGCGGGTGTTTTTTACGTGGCTGCATAGTCCGGGCGCGGGGACGTACAAACTTCGCGGGGTGTTGGTGGGGAATGATGGGAAGACGGTGGAGCGGATACTCACTGTAACAGTTCAATAATCACTGGCTCCCTCCCCTTTCCAAGGGGAGGTTAGGTGGGGTTTGCCGTCCTCTAAGCTGCCGAGAGCTGTCCAATTCTCTATGTCCAAAATAAATAATCTTCGTGAACTAAAAAATCGTCGCCAGGAATTACGAAATAACATGACTGTTCCGGAAAAGATTCTATGGAAATGGATTAGAAACGAACAACTTGGCCATAAATTTCGTCGGCAACATGGAATTGGAAAATTTGCTGCCGATTTTTATTGTCCGGAATTAAAATTGGTAATTGAGGTTGATGGACGGATACATGGTGAGGCAGCGGTCGCGGAGAAGGATAAGAATCGCGATGAAGTGATGTTGAAGTCGGGATTAAAAATAAAAAGGTTTACTGCGAATGATGTAAATAATAATTTGGAGTGGGTGTTGGAAGATTTGCGAAAATGTTGCGGTGAGTGTGCCTCGGCGCCGCAGAGGAAGGCAAACCCCCTCTAACTCCCCCTTGGAAAGGGGGAGGAGCGAAACGGTAAACTAAAGCAACGTCTGCGCTTTTGGCACCGGGAACCCTAGATGCGTATACGCCAGCGGCGTGGCTTTGCGCCCCCGCGGAGTCCGCTCGAGAAATCCGATTTGAAGTAAAAACGGTTCGTAGATTGTTTCAATCGCGTCCATTTCCTCGGCGCAGGCGGCCGCGATGGTATTTAGTCCGACTGGTCCGCCCGAGAATTTCTCAATCATCGTGGTCAAAATTCGGCGATCGGTTTCGTCTAGTCCGTATTCGTCTATCCCCAGCATCCCGAAACTTCTCTGGGTTATTTTTTTATCAATTTTTCCGGTCCCCTCTACCTCGGCCACATCGCGGATGCGCTTGAGGAGGCGATTGGCGATGCGCGGGGTGCGGCGAGCGCGCGAGGAGATGAGCTTCATCGATTCATCGTCGATTGGCACAGAGAGGATTCCCGCATTACGCAAAATAATTTTCTCTATTTCACCCGGCTCGTAAAAATTTAGATGATAGGCGTGGCCAAAGCGGTCGCGCAGGGGATTTGAAATCATGCCGAGCTTCGTAGTCGCGCCGATTAGGGTGAAGTGATTAAGCGGCAGACGGATCGAGCGCGCGGCCGGGCCTTTGCCGAGGATAATATCAAGCGAATAATCCTCGAGCGCCGGATATAAAATTTCCTCGATCGATTTATTCATTCGGTGGATTTCATCGATGAATAATATTTCGCCGGTTTGGAGATTTGATAAAATTGCGGCGAGGTCGCCGACTTTCTCGAGCGCCGGGCCGGAAGTTATTTTTATAGAAGTGCCCATCTCCCTCGCGATGATGCTCGCAAGAGTGGTTTTTCCGAGGCCCGGATTGCCCGAGAGCAGGATATGCTCCAGTGGCTCATCGCGCTTCTTCGCGGCCTGGATGGAGATGATGAGATTTTGCTTGAGTTGTTCCTGGCCGACGAAATCGCTGAGATGCTGGGGGCGGAGAGTCAAATCCAAAACCACCTCGTCTTTCTCAGCGCGTGGCTCTATGAGGCGGTCGGTTTGTGTTTCTTCTGACATATTGAGCCTATTATAAGTAAAAGACAGAAATAACACAACCAGATTGTTCTTATTGTGGTATACTGGATGTAGTTAATTATAGGTTTTTTAGAATTTAAATAGTAATGAGAAAGCTTAGAAATTATTGATATGAATAAAAAAAATATTATCTCAGCATCAAAGGGTATAGCTAGCAAGCTCATGGTTTTTGACAAGAAGCGAAGAAGCATCAGGCGTAAATTTACGAAAGTAGAAAAAAAGCTCGATATTAAGGTTGGAAAACTTGCTACGGATGCCAAGAAAAATAAAGGAATTACGGCCAAGTTGAACGTGGCGGAGAAAAGCATCCGTATCCTGGGAAGGAAAAGGGAAAAAATTAGGCGTAAACTTACGGTGGCAGAGAAGGAAATTAGCTCTAAGACAAAAAAATTCGCTACGATTATCAAAAAAACGGAAGGCGCCAGGAAGAACCTGGTAGTAAAGGCAGAAAATTTGGTCAAGATGGCTAATAAGAAAGAAAGTGTCAGAAAAAATCTAGTGGTGACGGCTAAAGAAAAGGAAGCTATCAGAAAAAAATTAGTTTTGACGGCGGAGAAGCTTGCCAGGGCGGCCGTGGAGAAGGAGATTACTAGGAAGAAGTTAGTAGTGACTGCCGAGGAACTTGCCAGGACCACCAAAGAAATAGACAAGGCCAAGACCGAGTTCGTTTCTCTGGCTGCCCATCAACTAAAAACTCCACCCACCGCCATCAAATGGCTGACGGAAATATTGCTTGATGAAAGCGGCGAGAAGTTAACGGAAAAGCAGAGAGGGTTTATTACTGATTTGCGAAATGAAGGCGAACAGATGTTGAAGTTAGTTAATTCATTTTTGAATGTATCACGCATCGATCTTGGTAACTTCTCAGTCACCCCTACTCGAGTCGACATTATTGCCCTGGCGCGAGGAGTAGTCGAGGAATTGAAATTTGAGATTAGCGCCAATAGCTTGCATCTAAAGCAAAAATATTTAAAATCAAAACTAGTAGCATCCACTGACGCCGGTTTGTTCCGCATGGTTATACAAAATTTGCTCACTAACGCTATTCATTACACTTCGGATAGAGGAGAAATCAAGATTGAAGTTTCATCGAAATCGAAGGGGCAAAAATTCGGCGGTCGAGCGCTTGTCAATAACAGTATCACTCTGATGGTCGCGGATAACGGCTGTGGTATTCCGAAGAAACAACAAAGCAAGATTTTTACCAAACTATTCAGAGCCGACAATGCAATGGCAAAATTTAGCGGCGGCAGCGGTCTTGGATTATACATCGTCAAATCAATCCTCGGAAATCTTGGTGGCGATGTCTGGTTCACTTCGAAGGAGAATGTCGGCTCGACCTTTTATGCCATCATTCCGCTTTCGGGGATAAAGGCGAAAGTTGGCGAGAAGAAACTTACTTAAAATAGTTGTTGTTAAGATTAAAAAATCAGCTTCCAGAAGAGGCTGATTTTTTGTGGTCCAGGTGGGAGTCGAACCCACATGCCTTGCGGCGCAGCATTTTAAGTGCTGTGCGTATACCAATTCCGCCACTGGACCAAATAAAAGTATGGGCATATTAGCATTTGATTTGTTGAAAATCAAGAGCATTAATGTGTTTCGCCCCCTCCCCTTTCCAAGGGGAGGCGAGGAGGGGTTTGCCGTCCTTTGTGACCCGAATCGATCGTCGTCAACAGGCATAGGACGGCAAACCCCCTCTAACTCCCCCTTGGAAAGGGGGAGGAGCGAGATAACGCCAGTGGAGAGCGAAATGTTGTATGTTCAAGGGTAATAAACAATTCGGATTTCATCTTCTTCGTGCTATAATATAAGCATGAAAAAAAAGTTCAACGTTCGCGGCTATACTTTGATAGAAACAACCGTCGCTATCGGGGTCTTTTTGATATTCGCCATCGGCATTTATGGGTCGTTAACTTTTGTATTCAAGGGTGTATATCAATCACGCATCAGAATTCTCGAGACAGCGATTCTGAACGATGAGATCGAGAGTATCAAAAGTCTGGCCTACGACGACGTCGGCTTGAAAAATGGCGTGCCGAGTGGCGTGCTTAATCATGTGAAAACTCTGACCAGGAACGGCGTCAGCTTCACCGTTACAACCACCGTGCGCTATGTGGATGATCCGTTCGATGGCACCGCCGGGGGGAATCCAGTCGACCTGGCGCCTGATGATTATAAATTAGTCGAACTCAATATAAATTTTCGGGGCCGCGTGCCGCTCGCGCCATTAACATTTACGGCGCAGTTCGCGCAGACGTATTCCGAGACGAGTACCAATAAGGGTTCATTATTTATCCACGTCGTCGATGCGAATGGACTGGCGGTGGATCAGGCAAGTGCCAGCATAATTAATGCTTCGACAAGTCCGACAATATCTTTGGATGACTTAACCGGCAACGATGGCTGGTACAAATTGGTAGAGACTCCGACCGGCACCCTCTCCTACAAAATTTTTATTTCCAAGAGCGGCTACTCCAGTGATTTTACCACTACTTCCAAATCATCCAATCCCAATCCCACGAAGCTTCCCGCCAGCGTTACGAGTCACAATATTACGTCGATGAGTTTCGCGATTGATCAAGTTAGCAGTATAAATTTTCATACGATTACCAGCACTTGCGACACTATCCCCTCGGTTCCATTTGTGTTGAAGGGTGCGAAGCTGATCGGTTCAAATCCATCAGTCTATAAATTTAACAAAAGAATTACTACCGATGGAGACGGCCTCTATAATCTGACAGATTTGGAGTGGGACACGTATTCAATCACTGCTACCGGCACGACCTATGATATCGCCGGCACAATTCCGCTCTCGCCGATAACAATTTTGCCGAACAGCAGTCAGGATGTATATATTTTGACGAGTCCGCATGTATCCAACTCTATCCTGGTGAAAGTGAAGGACGCTTCATCCGGCTTGCCAATCTCCGGAGCGACGATAAATCTGAGCGGCGGATCGGTGGATAAGACCAGCATGACCGGCCTCGGCTTCATCCTGCAGACCGACTGGTCGGGAGGCGGCAACCAGGTAGATTATTCCAATACGACAAAATATTTCGCGGATGATAGTTTGATTGAAAATAATAAGCCATCAGGCAATGTCTTGCTCAGGAAGACCGGTCAGGATTATGCTTGGAATGGTTACCTTGAATCTTCAACTTTCGATACCGGCGCGCCGGTAAATTTTAATAACATTACGGTGACGCCGATGTTCCAGTCCACCTCCACCGGAGACGTCCCGGTCCAGCTTCAATTTGCCACAAGCGCCTCTAGCTCGCCCGCGAGCTGGGATTTTCGCGGTCCGGACGGCCTCGTCACTTCCTATTATACGCCGACCAACACTACTATATATAGCGGTGAGAATGGCAATCGTTACGCGCGTTACAAATTATTTCTGAGTACCGCCAATACCGATTTTTCGCCGGATGTCTCGGATGTTTCATTCACTTATACCAATAGTTGTCTCGCTCCCGGGCAAGTATTTTTCAACGGTTTCTCTTCGTCCACCTATACCTTGACTGTAAGCAAGGCCGGCTACACGACGGCGACCGGAACGGTGCAGGTCGGAGGCAATGTGGTGACGACTATAAATTTATCGCCATGAAAATAATTAATTCCCGCAAACGGGGTCCCGCTTGGGCGGGAAAAAATAAATCCGGCTTTACCTTGGTGGAAATTATTGTCGCTATCGGCATTTTTGTTTTATTTAACGCCGTCATTGTCCAGATTTTTCTCACCGCGTTCAAATCCACCAACATAGTTTTTAATCAGCTTGATGCTCAGCGGCAGGGCAGGAAGGTACTGCAGGATTTCGTGGCAGAGATGCGTTCTGCCAGCTATTCGAGCATCGGCGCCTTCCCGGTCGAGGAGGCGAGTAGTACGGAAGTTATTTTTTATTCCAATATTGATAATGATAGCTATATCGAGCGCGTACGGTATTCCCTTTCCGGCCGGGAGCTTATCAAAGGAATAACGGAGCCGACCAGTAGTCCGCTGACTTACAATACGGCTTTCGAAGCGACGAGCACGGTGGTCGATATTTTGAACAACGGCACCAGCTCATTATTTTATTATTATGATGGAGATTTCGCCGTCACCTCGACGCCACCCTTATCCTACCCGATTGACCTCGCCAAAGTTCGCGTCGTATCAATGAATCTCCGGATCGACAAAAGCCCATCCAGTTCGCCGGTCGTGCTCCTGCTCCAGGCCGCGGTGGAGTTGCGAAATTTGAAAGATAAATAATTTTTTATGTATAAATTTTTTTGTTCGAGGAGTCCCCGCTTGGGCGGGGTCGGCCTCAAGGCCGGGGGTGGGTTCGAGAACGTTGGCCAACCCACC
>JBBTSL010000122.1:0-1010 GCA_038064745.1 Patescibacteria group bacterium
CGATTCGGACATGGGTATCGATGACTGGGTCGCCGATGGCGAGGAGATTGAACATAATTACTCTTTCCAGAGATTAATGTATTCGATGGTGGCGAGCGCGGCGGTGATGCCTTGCCCGGTGGCGATGCCGATTTGTTTGTAGGCGACATTGGTGACGTCGCCGGCAGCAAAAATTCCCGGAATATTGGTGCGGCATTTTTCATCGACCATAATTTGTTTTCCTTGGTCGAGCTTAATTGACGGAACGAATCCGGAGTTTGGAATTTGTCCGACATGGACCATAACTCCTTCTATATTTAGTAGTTGTTCTTTACCGGCGCTATCGATAAATTTTAAGGTTTGGACATTTTCTTTACCAATAATTTCTTTCGCTTTTGCTCCATAAATAATTTCGACATTCGGCAAGGATTTTACTTTGTCGATCAGAATGTCTTCACCTTTAGGAAATCCGCCTTTGTTCTCCGGCGTATCAGTAAATTTACTGATTAGGTAAACTTTTTTTGCGATTTCATTCATCATGATCGCCGATTCGAGAGCGCTGTTACCAGAGCCGATCGTCACGGTCGTTTTATTTTTGAACAAGGGTCCGTCGCAGACCGTGCAGTAGGTAACGCCCTTGCGGTTGAGTTCTTTTTCACCCGGAATATCGAGGAGGCGCGGATGAATACCGGTCGCGATAATTACTGTTTTGGTTTTTATTTCTTCGATCCCATTCGGACCTTTCACTCTGACCAGATGATAATTTTTTTCCGAGCTGATATTTTCCACCCAAAGACCCTCCTCAATTTTTACTCCATAAGATCGAACATGTTCTGCTAGTTTCTGTGCTAGGTCAAATCCCTCGATGGAAATTATTCCCGGCCAATTATTTATCACGCCGGAGAGCGCCACCTCGCCGCCAATGTTTTCGGTAATCATCCGGAAATTTAATTTGCGACGCGCCGAATAAACCGCCGCGCTGCAACCGGCCGCCGCTCCTCCGATAATCACTAGATCGAGCATATTTATTG
>JBBTSL010000123.1:0-1286 GCA_038064745.1 Patescibacteria group bacterium
ATAGCCTTATGTAGGTTGAAGTAAAAACCAAGATTCTGAAGTAGCATTCCAAAAAGGAATATGCCCATACTTATGGATTATCACATGCCCGGTATATCTGGGGCCGAGGCTGTTTCTAAAATTCGAGAAGTCAAACCCACTCAGCAGATCCTCGCTTTCTCCCTTGATGACACCCGAGAAGTCATGCGCGAAAATTTCAAAGCTGGCGCAGTAGATTTTCTCGATAAAAATTCGGAAAATGAAGTGCTCCTATCAACCATTGCTACCTATTGCGCTAAGTACGAGCAGCTTTATCGCCCGATTGATGGCGAGCAATTGGCAAGCGATGAAAAACGAAAACTCATTTATGAGACCGGCATGATTGGATGCTCCGACCAGACCTATGAACTATGTCGTCAGATTAGAAAAATTGCTCCTACTCAGGCCACAGCGCTCATCCTTGGCGAAAGCGGAACGGGGAAGGAATTGGTCGCGCAAGCGCTTCACAAATTTAGCGAACGAGCAAAATGCCCGTTTGTAGCCATTAACATAGCAGCCGAATCTGCGGGCCTTTTGGATTCAACTTTGTTTGGCCACAGAAAGGGTGCATTTACTGGCGCCATCGAAGACCAAATGGGAAAGTTTCGTCTAGCAAATAAGGGCACTCTTTTTCTAGATGAAATTGGGGACATGAATCTCGATCTTCAAGTGAAACTCCTCCGCGTACTTCAGGAGAGAGAAGTGAACCCACTTGGTCACAGCCGTGCAATCCCTATTGATGTTCGCATAATAGCGGCGACTCACAAGGATTTGCGCAAGATGGTATTAAACGGCACATTCCGTGAGGATCTTTATTACAGGCTTAGTAGCGTGTTTATCTCGACGACGCCCTTACGCGAGCGAACTGAAGATATAGAGCCGTTGGTCGCCCATTTCACTGCAGAAATTTGTAAAGAAAATGGCTTTTCAAGATTTTTTCACCGAAGGTGCCTAGAGGTATTGCGCAAATACCCATGGAAAGGGAATGTCCGCGAATTGCGATCCGTCGTTGAACGCCACCTTGTGCGCTCCGACGCCGATTCAGTTCGCCCAGAGGATCTCGAGGCAAGTCTCTATGAAGTGCATCCATCGTCAGTGCCGGTAACGATGAAAGAAATAGATTCACATGTTGAAAACTTAAAAAAGGGCCTTGTGGCCGAAGTGCTTAAAGTCGGCTCCCCGGCGGAAGCAGCCCGTCGACTAGGGATTTCACAAAATCATTTGAGTTATTTTATGGATAAATGGGGCCTTCGAAGGGCGCAAAGGTA
>JBBTSL010000124.1:0-1568 GCA_038064745.1 Patescibacteria group bacterium
TCTCTCATTTCGTAAATAAAAAGAAACAACGCGAGGGATGCGCCTCAGAAATTTCCTAATCTTGCGATACGAAAAACCATCCATAGACTAATTTAAACTCGAAATCCGAATATCGAAACTCGAAACGTATTTCTGTATTTAAAAAATTCGAATTTTGAATTTGTTTCGGATTTCGAGTTTCGGATTTTGAATTTTCGAACGTATATATTATACCACACTTTCCTCCCCCTGCCTGCAGGGCACCCTGCGTGGTGCCCTGTGGATAACCTTGACTTTCCCCTCTAAATTAACTAACATCATACTAACCTCGCAACAAACAACCGGAGCCCAAAATGGCAATAACCGCAGAATATTTGATTCAGAAGTACCGAGAACGATTTCGCAACGCAGAATTAGTGTTCCAGTCCCAGAAACACTTTGACTTCTGGTTGGATCTGGCCCACCTGAGTGAAAAAGAACAGAACGGGAAAGACAAAACGTCTCCGCCGAACATCGACGCTGCCACTGAGCTTGACGAAAAAGATGAGCTCATCTGGCTTCGACGACTGGCCAACCTGCCGGATCGCAAACAAGTTGCCAAGAACAAGACACTCCCACGCCGCACTTTCTAAAAGAGGCCAAAAAATGGAACTCAAAGTCAATCAACGCATCCTCGTGCTCTTCGCCTTCTTCACCTTGCTCGCCTTAGTACCGGCGCTTTACGACCTCTCCCAGGGGAAGGAATCGGTCTGGATGATGATTGGGGAATTTGCCGGCCCGTTCATTTGCATTGCCCTAGCTTGTCTGCACTACATCTGGCTCCGACACGACGTGCGTGCGTTACCCAAGCGTTATGTCCATGTGATGCTCCGGGACCAGCAGCTCTTCCGCCTGCTGGCTCACCACCTCATGAAAGTGGCCGGTGTGCCTGCTCGAATCCCCATCGGCGCGATGAACGCCCTCGAACTTGACGGTCGCACCGACCATATCCGAAGCGGTTCACCACTCGACGGCTGGCCGGTGCGCTGGGTCGAGCTAAAAGGCTTGAACTACCTCGGTTGGTACTGGCGGCGAATCGACAAACCGATCGTCGCCATGCAAAGTCCGGACGGAACGTGGTTCGGACAAGTCATGACAGAGGAAGAGAAACCAGTCAATCCCAGCAACGCTGGCGATGTCTCACCGGAGACAGAAGCCAGATAGCAAAGGGAAGCTGCTAAATGGGCAAAAAAGCTCCAACCTGAATTGGAGGAGATGAAGAGACTCGGCGCTCGGGACCTGCCCCCTGGCTATGACCCGGATGTTGAGGACTAACCTCGAATTTCGAGGAGGAACAGTCCTCCCATCATCGACAAACCCGCCCGCCCCAGAGATTCTTGGGGCGGGCGAAACATTTTCGGCCGCCACGCCTTATTTTGCCCTGTGGATAAATAATTGACAAAACCGCATCAGCGTGGTATTCTATTTGCAGGTATCAATTAACGAACCACGTACGAAGACCGTACCGAACATCCCTCCGGGGGTGTTTTTGTTTATATAAGGGATGATTAAATTAATTCTGTTGAAAAATTTTCGGTTTGCAAGCAATA
>JBBTSL010000125.1:0-2846 GCA_038064745.1 Patescibacteria group bacterium
GATACGGGACTTGGGTATGACGAGAGCGCGAAACCAAATCCGATAAGCAAGTATGGTGAAACGAAAGCGGAGGGAGAGAAGTTGCTTCAGAAAAATACTGATAAATTTTATTTGATAAGACTTTCAAGATTGTTTGGACCGCCTTCGTCCGACTTCGGCGTGTCAAAGCCGCCATCTTCACAGGCCGGAACGTCGAAAAAAAGTTTTGTGGATTTGGTTGTCGATTTAGCTGCGCAGAAAAAGGAGCTGCGTCTGGTTGACGAAGAGGCGAGTTGTCCCACTTACAGCGCAGACCTGGCCGGATTTACTTTAAATTTAATAAGACAAAAAATTCCATTTGGAATTTATCACGGTGCCAACAGCGGCACCTCGACCTGGTATAGTCTGGCGAAGGAAGTCTTTAAAATAAAAAAAATCAGCGCGAAGGTTACACCGATTAAAAGTTCAGAGTATATTCGTCCGGCCAAACGTCCGTTGTATTCCGAATTGTTAAACACTAAGCTGTCCGCGCAACGTTCGTGGCATGAGGCGTTGACGGAGTACCTGCGAATACCCCCACCCTCGCCCTCCCCCTAAGAGGGGGAGGAAATGCGAATATCCTCCACCATGAGTTGCAATTCGCGGTTGCCATTCCATTCGTTTACTCCTACCGAGAAAGCCAGATCAATTTTCTCGCCTGCCATCAGAGCGCTCCAGTTGGCGGGGTGCTTCTTCGAATCGCCGAAGCCGAAGGCGATAGTCTTTCGCACGACGTGTGAATTGTGCTTTACGTTGAGCCGTAGGTGTTTCTTGTCCTTGCCGACCGGGTCGACGCTCATCACCGTGAGCCCGGTAGCGGCGTAGAGCGGCTCATCGTTGCCCATGCCGAACGGCGCAAGTTTTTGTAAAATATCGTAAAGTTTCCAATTGACGTCTTCGAGATTTACCCCGGCGTCAATTTTTAATTGGGGAGTGAGATCCAGATCTTTGGTGCCGTGACCGGCCTTCTCCAGCATCGCTTTCCGAAATTCAGGTAGTTCAGCCGGACTTTTGAGTGAGAAGCCGCAGGCTTGCGGATGCCCGCCGAATTTATGAAAAAATTCCGGAGCAGATTGTAGAGCGGCGATCAGATTGAATCCTGGAACACTGCGGCCCGAGCCGACCACCTGATTTTCGGTCACACCCATAACAATCGTCGGCTTGAAATACTCCTCTTTTAATTTGCCGGCGACGAGGCCAAGGATGCCGGCGCCCCAACCTGGGCCCTCGATCATAATTATCGGATTATTTTCTTGCCCGGTTTCTTTGATTTGCGCGCGTGCCTCAGTCAGTAGCCGTTCGGTTAATTTTTGCCGGTCAAGATTATTTTGTTGTAATTGCGCCGCGAGGTCGGTGGCTTTCTCGTTGGTATCAGCCATCAGTAGGGCGAAGGCAACATTGGCGTGATCCATGCGGCCGGCGGCGTTTATCCTCGGGGCGATCTGGAAGCTGATAGTCTCGGTGTCAAATATTTTTTTGGTCTTACCATTTTCATCGATGAGGCCGGCGCTGATAAGTAGCGCCCTAAGGCCAAGGTTTCGAGTTTTGTTTAGGACAGTCAGTCCGTAGCGCACGAGGGTACGCGATTCGCCGGTGAGCGGTACCATATCGGCGACGGTCGAGATCGCGACCATATCGAGCAGCCATTTTTCAAATGCTTCGCAGGTTTCGCCGTCGGGTAATCGTCGTACGTTGTCATTCCCGACCAGGATCGGGAATCCAGGTTTGTCTGTCGACGAGTTGTGGATTCCCGCTTTCGCGGGAATGACAGTTTGATTTTGATAATGTTTAAGCAAGCCCTGAACCAATTTGAACGCCACCCCGCCGCCCGAGAGCGTTTTGTCCGGGTATTTTTCACCAGGCACCAGGGGGTGGATTATCGCATCCGCCGGAGGGAAGACCTTCGGCATCGCGTGGTGATCGGTGATAATAACCTCCATTTTTAATTTTTTCGCCAGGGTTACCTCCTCGGTATTAGAGATGCCGCAATCGCAGGTGATGATCAGCTCGGTGCCCTCCCCATGAAGGAATTCGACGGTCTTGGTATTTAGACTGTAGCCGTCATTCTCGCGGTGGGGGATAAAGACGCCGACATTTTGCGCGCCCAATTTTCTGAGGCTTGTGATAATAATCGCGGCGGCGCAGACACCATCGGCATCGTAATCGCCGTGTACGACAATCCGCTTATTATTTACGATCGCGTTGTTGATAATTTCGATCGCCTTCTCCATGTCGTTAAATAAAAAAGGATCATGAATATCATCGAGATAATCAGGGTTTAGAAATTCGTCGATTTTTTCCCCGGTGCGAAGGCCGCGATTCCATAGGAGCTGTGTCGCGATCGCAGGGAGCTCCGGGTGCTCAGCAAAAAAACTTGGCGGCGGAAGAGCCGCGACTAGCCATTTTTTAATCATATATTATTATATCCCCTGGAAGGCCGGAGCAATCGTGAGGAAAACCATGGCGATGATTCCGAGAACTGCCAGAATCGAGTAGAATATTTTTTTTGATTTTTTGCGCATAATATAAATTATTACTTATTTTGTCATTCCCGCGAAAGCGGGAATCCAGGTTCGGCGATTGTGGATTCCCGGTCCTGGCCGGGAATGACAGTACGGGTTGATTAACGCTTTAAAACTGCTAAATAAGCTTCGGTTGGGATTTCAACTTTACCATGATGCAACATCCTGGATTTGCCTTTCTTCTGTTTTTGGAGGAGCTTCATCTTGCGGGTATAGTCGCCGCCGCTCATCTTGGCGAGCACGTCTTTGCGAAGCGCGGACAGATGTTCGGAGGCAATAATTTTACCGCCGATGGTCGCCTGAATT
>JBBTSL010000126.1:0-3686 GCA_038064745.1 Patescibacteria group bacterium
ACCGGCTCACTCGCCACCCGCTTCCCCGAAGGCCTGGCCAACGCCCTGGAAAAAATAAAAGCGGAAAATCTTCCGCTCCAGCGCGCTTCGTCCGCCACCGCGCCTTTATTTTTCGCCAATCCTTTCCGCTCAAATTCTTTCTTCAATCTTTTCTCCACCCACCCACCGATCGATGAACGCATCAAACGGCTGAGGGAGATGGGGATGTAAACTAACGGCCAGCGTTTTCAGTTCTCGCTTTCCTTTCTTCATTTTCTGCTTCAATTAAAGCTATAGAAAGTCTGCTACTTTCCTTCGACAGCATTGCACTTTCCTCCATCATTTTGTTAATAGCATCAACCATAGCGCTCTCATCTGCGCGGCTATAATCCGTACTGCCAATATTTTCATAAATTTGACGTTTCGCAGCTAAATCCCTTTTTAGTCGTTCGCTTTCAAATAACACACTACTATACTTTTTCGCTACTTCATCAATGCGGTCATTCAATTGTTCAATACTCATCCCTGCTATTCCTGGTCCTTCTAACCCAACTTTTCCAGCGACTTCAACACCGCCCTCATTTGTAGGCTCTGGATGCCAATCTTTGGCAGCGTCTGGAATTCCTTTTTCATTATCTCCCGACATATAATTTATATATAATGAATTATTGCATATTGCATTTATATTACCCCCCCCCCGACGCTTGTTGTCAAATTTGTGTACTAGTCAATTTCTCTTCCTCCTATTAGGGGGAAGGCGAGCCTGCTTGCCGGTAGGCAGGGATGGGGGTATTCACACGAACCCTTAACGCCGAGATACCCCTCTCCTGCCCCTCCCCTAATAGGGGAGGGAGAGAAAAAATGACCACTCCTCCGCCTTACCACAGCGAACCTTGACCATCAAAAAAAATCTTGCTAATATTCCAATATAATTATCCTTAATACTGCTTATGCAACAATTCACCGCAGTCTACCAGAAGCGCGGAAAATGGTTTGTGGGTTATGTTGAAGAAGTGAGTGGTGTAAATTCACAAGGCCGGACGATGCGTGAAGTTCGCGATAACCTACAGGAGGCGCTTGGGCTTGTGATTGACGTAAACCGGACCATGCTAGCGCGCGAGGTGCGCGGCCGAGTCATTCGTGAACCTCTCAAATTATTATCAGCATGAAACGCAAAGATTTAATCAAATATCTTTTGCGGCAGGGTTGTATTTTTATTCGTGAAGGCGCCAACCATAGCGTCTTTTTTAATCCTCTACATCACAAAACATCCACTGTCCCGCGACACACTGAGATAAATGATTGGTTGGCTAAAAAAATTTGCAAGGATTTAGGAATTACGGCGAAATAAAAATTATTTACCTATGGTCAAATCCGACTTAATCAATCCTGGAATTTTGGAAGTAATCTGCGGGCCGATGTTTAGCGGCAAGACATTCGAGCTCATGCATCGCGTAGAAAAATTAAACTATCTTAAAGGATGCAAATTCCACCTATTCAAACCGGCCAAGGATACACGGGACGCAAATATAAAAACTCGTTTTAATGGATTGGAAATCGAATGCATCAGCCTAAAAAAGCCGGAAGATATTTTTGATTATTTAAAGGAAGGATCGCACCTGGTCGGACTCGATGAAGTGCAATTTTTTCAGAAGGAAATGCTGGCGGTGATAGATAAATTGTTGCAACAAGACATCAACGTTATCGCCGCCGGATTGGATCTGGATTATCGAGGCGAGACTTTCGGCATAATGTCCGACCTGCTGGCAAAGGCCAACAGCGTGGAAAAATTATTCGCGACTTGCTTCTATCCGAGGTGCAAGAGAAAGGCCTCACGCACACAAAGATTGATCGGTGGCCGGCCGGCCCGCTATGACGAGCCGACGATCGTGGTCGAGGGCTCAGGCAAAGAAGTTTACGAAGCCAGATGCCTGAAGCACCACAAAGTGCCGGGGAGATGTTGATTATTAAAAAAAGAAAGAGCCCGCCCGACATACATTGTCGGGCGGGCTTGCTGCTCTACCGGTTGACCTAGAAGACTACTCGGCCCCGTTGGTCGTCGACTCCACGACAGGCGGTTCGTTGGTGGGCGGCTCGACCGACAGGTTCTGCGGGGGCTTCGGGATCAGCGTGAGGTACTCCCCTCCCAGGATGTTGACCTTCGGCGAGTCGCCGAAGCACTGCTGGAGATCAACTCCGAAGCATTCCTCCGTCACGGCGGCGAGGATGCTCGTGCCAAGGCCACCAGTCTTCCACTCCTTGATGTCGGGACTCTTCTCCACTGAGATCCGATTGGGCTCGACCTTGATCTCGGTCACCCCCGGCAATTTGGCCAACCTCCGGACCAGATCAGCGCCGTCCAGACCAATCTCTCTCAACAAACGAGTCTCGCTCGGGAAGAAAGGTGGGAAGAAAACGCTACCCTTCGAATACCACTGATTCAGACTCGGATTGCCACTCAGAGCCAAAACCACCCAGCCGGGAGGGAATTCCTGGACCACGACCCGGATCATCGGGATCTGCCGACTTCCCTGATTCTGGACCACCCTCAGCTTCACAATCGTCATGTTCGACCTCCCCTTCGGTTAACTTCATTACATCGGGAAACTACCGTCGCGCTACTTCGCCACACCCGTCTTATCGACGATTCTAGCGATTGAAAAGTTTATCAAAAAACCGCCTGTTTGTCAAGCGATCGTCTGCGGACGAAAATCCCAAAACCCAATGTCCAATTTCCAAATCACGATTGGTCATTGTAGTTTGGTCATTGGGATTTTTTACCCATTCTACTCCACCGAATTGATAATCTTCTCGATCTTCTGAAGTTCCTCCGCCAGCCTCTCCTCTGAATCCGCCTCGAGATTTAGACGCATGACTGGCTCCGTATTACTAATACGAACACTCAGCATCCCCCATTCCGTCTTGACCCACAGGCCGTCGAGATGAGAAATTTCGTTTCCCTTCGAAGTATATTTCTTTTCAATTTTCCACAAAACTTCTTCCTTATTTTCGAGTTTGTAATTAATTTCCCCGGAATGAAAATATACCTGTAGAGGCTTCACGATATTGCTGAGGGTGCGACCATCGCGCGAAAGTAATTGTAAAACATACAAAAGCGAAAGATCAGACGATTCCAAATTAAACAGATCGGCGTAATACAGATGCATCGAGAGTTCGCTCGCGAAGTCGGCTTTCTTCACCGCCATCATTTTCTTTATCAGCGCGTGACCTACCATACACATCTCAGTCGATGCGCCAGCCCGCTCCCAAACTTCCTTCACGATCGCGCTGGATCGCAGATCAAAAAGCATATGAGCTTTGGGATGAGCGCGCAACACCTCGAGGCCGACCAAAGCGCCGACCATCGACGCGGGCACAACCGAACCTTTCTCATCCACCAGGCCGATGCGATCCGCGTCGCCGTCGAGGGCAAACCCGAGATCAGACCCCGTCTCCACCACTTTCTTCTGCAGAGCCTTCAAGGTTTCAATTTTCAGCGGATTGGCCTCGTGATTTGGGAATCTTCCGTCCGGCTCAAGAAAAAGAAAAGTGGTAGTGACCGGCAAATGTTGTAAAATTTTGGGGAAGGTAACATCCGCCATGCCATTGCCGGCATCGATAACAATTTTCAGGGGCTTCACCGCGCCAGGCTCAACCAATTCGAAAATCCGCTGCTGATACTCCGGGAAAACATCCCTGGCTTGGAT
>JBBTSL010000127.1:0-1654 GCA_038064745.1 Patescibacteria group bacterium
ATAATGAAAGTCTAAAAGTCAAAAGTCGCGATTGGATTCCCCGCTCGGGCGGGGTAGGGGTGGGTTGGCCAAAATCCAAATAAATTGTACCATAAAACAAAAAAACTGTCGTTGGACAGAATTTAAGAATATATGGTCGGGAGGGACGGCCACTCTTTCGGATTTACTCCGATTGAGTGGCCGCCCCATCCCTAGGCTCAGAGTACGCGATCGCAGGACGCGCACGTGAGCTTGTTTTCGAGCGAAGCCCGATTTACGTAAAACATTTTGTTCGGAACGGTCTCCGAGGACTGCTGCGAGAGCATCATGACGTTGGGTCGAAGGCCGTTCCCGGGGTTGACCATGAGTTTGAACCGACCGCAGCCGCAAGGCAGCTGATTGATGTCCCGAGGAACAGGAAACTTGCCGGCCTGATTCAGACCCGAGATTCTCTTCAGCCAATCCGTGACGTTGCCATTGCTCATTTTGCGCTCCCTTTTTACTGCGAGTTTTCTCACTATGAATCTCTATCCGTCAAAAAACGGCGGATCGGGACTCAATTATGGTGGTGTTTTAACTTTTTGAGAGTAAAACACCACGAAAAAATCTCTTTCCCTAGTACTGATCTAGGGCCTCCGAACAACGCGGCTCCACAAGGCCGGAAAAGTTCAAATCCTTTGAAGCTTTCCGGCCAAGCCGAACCGCGATATTTAACAAAAATCCCTCAGCTTTTGGCTCAGGGTGAATGTTCTCTTCTTTATACTGTCTTATTTCACACCGAGCCATTTTTGTAAACATCAATAATCAAGGTAAAATACTTTACCATGATTGTGTTTACAAATTGGCTGGAGTGATTTAATGACATATTTATATTCGAAATGAGTGAGAGAAATGAAAATTTATTTTCATTTCCGAGCGAATGAGAATATATGTAGCCACACTACTATATTATGATGAATTTAACGTAACATGCCGAGGCTAGGCTGTCAAAAAAAGTTATCCACACACCCCATCAGTGGGAAATCCCAAAACCCAATTTCCAAATCCCAAATCGTGATTGGACATTGGTCATTGGGACTTGGGATTTTCACTTTATCGCCTCCTCATAAACCCCCATCAGCTGCCTGAAATATTGATCAGGATTGTGATCTCGCAATACCAATTGCCGGCCTCTTTCAACTATCCTATTAACTTTATCACCCGGTAGCGCCTTCGCCCTCGCAACCGTCGCCACGAGGTTCCCCGGATCAGCCGAGCGATAAATAAATCAATACTCCCCGTCGATAATTATTTCCGAATTTCCACCGCCGTGAGCAGCCACGACTATCTTCCCCTCGCTAAGAGCCGCGAGAATTTCCTCTTCAGTATTCGCGACTTTGACATCGGGCGGAGTAACATGCTCAGGCAAAAGATATGGATTTCGAACCAGGCGAATTTTTTCTTTGGGGAATTCGTTTTCAACCAATTTATTCGCAACAAATTCACTCCGACAAATAAACAGTCTGATATTTTTCCAGCTCCCGCGCCAGCGATAATAGTATGCCTCAAATTTCTGGAATAAATCCAGACAGGGTAGCGGCACTTCCTGCATCGTCAGGACAGTCGGCACTCTCAAATCATGCAATGTTCTTAGGATACCTGCCGATAGACACCAGCTTGAATTGTGAATATGCGC
>JBBTSL010000128.1:0-12666 GCA_038064745.1 Patescibacteria group bacterium
ATAGCAGTTAGTACCAATAAACCACCCCACCATAAGAAAATAGACCACGTGAAATGTAAATATTTATAAAATGGATATTTAAAATAAAGGTAAAAGATTGCTACCACAAGCGCCAATTTGGCATAACCTTTTATAAGTTCCCGTGAGGTGTATAACAATTTCATAATTTATGATCGTGTATTCTAGTTAACCACTAATTACTTTTTATCAACTTATATTTTTTTAACAATTTCGCGATATAAAAACCCACTACAAAAAATACAATTGTCCATAATAACCAAATTGGACTACCAACGGCTGATAATAATATTGCGGGAACAACAAACAGGTTCAAATTCGCTTCACGCCCTTTACCAAACAAATTAAACAAAAGACCGGTAAAAAAAGCATATGTTACCGGCACGCCAAATATTAATTGCATAAATCCTGGAGGCGGACCAATCCAGCTTCCACCGCCAGAATCTCTAAAATAATCATTCAAATAAACTAGAATATATTCTCCTACATAAAAAGAGAGGAAATAGGTTAAAAAAACTACACAAGCAAAAATAGATAAATTTGTAATAAAATTGGGCATACTACCACGTCCATCACCTCTAGAAATAATTTTTGAGGATGTAGGTCGTCTATTAAACCAATCGAAATATCCCCTTTTCTTTATTAAGAAAACTACAATTGCACAGATAACCCCCGCAAGTCCAGCTATAGCCTGATCGGTTCCGAAAGTTCCTATACTTAATTTCAAAATAACTATAATCAATGGAAAAATAACAATTAAAAATATTGGTAACTCCAGTAATACCCCGAGTGGCAGCATCAAAAACATGTAAGAAAGCTTCATTCCATTAAAAAAATAATCTAATGTATTTCCGACAACCCCAAGTGCATCAAATTCATACTGTGCTTTAGTGAATACAAGGCCGACAGGAATCGACAAAACCATGGATAACCCTATAAGCAGGGGGAAATACAACAATATTTTTTTAAGAAGAGTCATAAATTATCTCCTAGCGATCCACCTAATTAAAAATACTACTTAATCAAAAAATTTTCAGGGTCTATTCCGAATTCGCCCATCATTCTAATAATCCGTTTATCTCCGTCAGAGTTCTCTAAATTAAACAGTGGAATTGTTGAGTCTAATGAAAGTTGTTTATCAATTATAGTATTTGAAAGCTTGCCTAAATCAAGAGCCTCAATAGGAATTTCAACTTCTTCCGAACCCGACCGTACGTCTGATATAACACCTGCATTTAATGAAGGCCCGCCACCTTCATTTACCTTCAATTCGTCGCCATCTACTAGTTTGGCAATACGTAAATCAACTAAAGCCAACTCAATATGACTGAGAAATGCGGCTAATGCATTCGTCGGTGTCCAGCTGGCGGTATTTTTTTCGGCGTCATTCAGATCCATACCTTCTCCACTGTTTGTAGATGTGACGCCGAGCATTAATCTTACTAAATTTAATCCAGAAATTTTTTCATTTATGCAGTACGTGTAAACAAAAGTTGATTTCCTAAAACAAACATTTGGCGACACATAGATAAGCTTCCACATATCGGTGCTTTTAATGTCAGCCTTATACTTCTTGCCATCGGCTGTCGTGTATACATTCAACTCCAAACCTTCTTTTCCGCTTTTGTCTTTAATACTAAAAAAGGTTCCGGAGGCAACCACCGGCTTGTTAACTTGAGTAGACGATTTATTTTGGCCAGGACCCTTTAAAAATAAGGTTGAACGTCCGCCTAAAATTAAAAAACTAACAGCCATAACTACTACAAATCCAATTATTACATTTTTTCGAGCCATAAATTCTACTCGCTTTTATGTTTATTGCATTATATTCTAACGGTGCTTAATCATTTTCATCCCCTTTTTAACTCCAATCCCCAAACCCTACCCTACTAGCCCGACGATGATGGAAAAATAAATTATATCATTTTCCACATATATTTCAAAACACTCATATCCCCACGCAAATCGTCACAAAATCGCTTTGTAATTTCACCATTTCCTCCTCCGTCAGCTTGCCGAAAACTTCGAGCGCCGCCTCGGAGCTCGCGCGAAAACCTTTGTCCTCGACGAAAACATCCGGGTGAACCTGGAAGGTGCGCTCATTCCAGCCGAGCAAGTGTAGACCCTTGAGACGTCGCACCCGAGAGAGCGCCACATAACCCTGACCGAATTCGAATACCTGACTGAGGTCCATCACCGCTTCGTCGAGACTCACCCCCTGGCTCTTGTGCACGGTGATCGCCCAGGCCAGGCGGAGCGGCAACTGCGTAATAGTAGCGCGCGCCGAGCCTCTCTCCTCCACCATCCAATCCATCGTATCGACTTTGATTTCGTCTCCATCGCGCTTGCGAATTATCGGCAGACGAGTGAGATCATCGAAACCTACCACCCGGCCGAGTGTCCCGTTCACAAATCCTTCCTTCTGGTTATTCTTGGTAAACATCACCTCGGCGCCAACTTTGAGCGCCAATACCTCCGGCGACAGACATCCCCTCTTCAGCGAATCAACTAGCGCCCGCGAGCCGCGAGATTCCATCTTATACTCTACCGTTTTGGAAATAATTTTCGACAACATCCCGTCATTCACACGATCAACATCCGCGTTGTGCGTATAAAGTTTCGGAGTGATCTTCGCGACATCCGCCGGCTCTTTTTTTCTTTTTTCTATCTGACGCAGATGGCTTGAGTCAAAATTATTCTCGCGTATCGCCGTGAGAAGTGAAAAAAACTTCTTGTCATCCTGCCGATGCTGTTCGGTGAGGTAGCAGGTCATGAAATTCGCCTTCTTCCACGCCGGCGAATCATATGCAAAACGCTCAACGGGCTTCTCGATCAACGAAATCTGCGAGTGAGATTGACGATTATTTTTTAATATCGGTGGCAGCTGGAAAAAATCGCCCACCAGGATAACCTGCAGACCTCCGAAGGCGTCTTCAGATTGCCTGATCTCCCGACAGACGACATCGACCATCGAGAGCGTCTCTGGCGGCAACATCGAAACTTCATCGATAATGAGAACTTTGGCGCGCTGAACACGCCTGACGATATACTCGGTGGAGGAAATTTTGTCTAGGTCGTATTTATTCAGAGTGCCCTTTATCCCAATCCCACTCCAGGAATGAACTGTCATCCCGCCGATCTGGGTCGCGGCGATGCCAGTGGACGCGGTGACGGCCGGCTCGATGCCGCGCGAACGCAAATAACGCGTATACTGATTTATCGTATACGACTTGCCGGAGCCCGGTTCGCCGGTTAGGAAAACATTGGCGCCGGTTTTGAGTATGGCGAGCGCTTCGTCTTGGGTCATAAATACATCACCGCCAAACGAAATGAGGCGGTCTTTTTAAATTTATCCACTATCACCATCAGACTGGTCGGTACCAGCCCGGCATCCCTGATGTTGCGCCGACTGCAATAGTTCGCAATCGTCTTCTGCATTTTGTATTTCTTCCCGCCGGTTATGGCCGTGTCGTACTCCATCGGCCCCGCATATCTGGTCTTCACTTCCACGAAATAAAAATCATCGCCCTTCGCGGCGACGATATCGATCTCTCCGACCGTGGCATGATAATTTCTGTCCTTAATTATAAATCCCTGCCGCACCAGAAACTTACACGCTTCCTCCTCGCCCCACTGCCCTAGCCTCTTGCCCTTCGCGACGTCCGGCATAAATTTACTTTCCCGACGGGAGGTATTTTTCCTTTTCATGCCTTGCCGACTGCTCCGCCTTGATGGCCGGAACACGTTTTACGTAATATCGTATAATCATCGCCAACCAGATTATCAATGATACTCCCCAAACTAGAAACCAAATTCTCCAGCCGAGTACCGGCGCGCTCTGCTGGCGGAAGAAGAACAACACTAGGCCCGAGAGTCCCATCCCTACTCCGAGGTTGTTTATTTTTTGCGCGAGTTTTCCAAAAGACTTTTCCTCAAATGATTTCCTTGCAAGCGAAGCCGCGAGGCCGAGCGCGAGAAGGCCGATCAAAATCAAAAGCATCGTCCAATAAACAAATCCGGTAGCAATCACCGGCACCTTGAACCAATATGTATAGTAAAATAGATTTGTTATACTCACACTTTTTTTAATATTAGGCAAAAATGATAATCACCGGCTGGAAATAATTCCACGAATTCGAAGCCGACGGCGCCCGCCAACTTCTTTATTTCTTCAGGATTTACTTTCTGCTCCGGCGTTGGCCCAAGCGGGCCAAGGTTTTTTTGCCAGTCCACTATAACAGCTAGTCCGCCATTTTGCAATAGTCTGGCCGCCTCCGTCAGAGTTCCCGGCTTATTCTTAATCAGATAAAATACATTTACCAGGAAACACGCATTCAGGCTCCCCTCCGGGATCGCGGTCTTCCCCAACATCTCGATGTCCGACCAAACGGTCTGAACATTGTGATACCCCTCGGAGCGACATCGCCCGCGGATGCTGTCCAATATATCCTTGATAATTTCGACGGCATAGACGATCCCGTTATCGCCCACCACTTTGGACGCCGGGAAAACAAAATGCCCGGTGCGTCCGCAGCCCAAATCCGCTACGTGCATCCCCGGTGTGAGGGCAATCTTCGCAAATATCGGCCCCGGATCAATAAGCGCTCCGCCGGCATGAGACATATTATTTTATCGAATAAATAACTTCCCTACTGTCGCAAGGAGGAATGGCCCAAAAAGACCGGTGATCATCATAAAGCCGATGAAAATAGAAATCAGACCGAGCAATTTGTAGAAAAGGCGACTACCACCGCTGGTGCCGAAATTTTCCTCCGCCCAGGCATTGGTGCCGAAATTCTCGATAAGCCACTCAGTATACATAACTATCGCCACACCAAGCGCGACCAACCCGGCTCCAATAAAATATTTCATATTCAAAATGAGTGAGCAAAATGGATAGATTTATTTTCGAGCAAGCAAGTGAAATGAATTTATTCATTTCCGAGCGAGCGATGAAAATATGGTTTGCCTATATCTAGACATTTTCGAACGAATGAGAATATATGTGGCGAAGCCCATATACGAAAAATTAGATTATAACTGGGTATATTTTAACATATTACGCTCAAAATAACCACCTACGGCTGTGGAAAAACTGTTCGAATCTTCCTCGTCTTAATACAAATACAAAGAGACCAAAAAGGTCTCTTTGTATTTGTGCCCAGGAGAAGATTCGAACTTCCATTCCCTTGCGGGAGCTACCACCTCAAGGTAGTGCGTCTACCAATTTCGCCACCTGGGCATTGTTTAGAATTTTCGATTGCGGCCCACGATCATGTCAATCTTGCTGTGAGCCAATTTGATCTTAATTTTTATTTCCTTGGTCTTCCTCCCATCAGCCTCCACGATGAACGGCTCCTCGCTTTTGATCTCCATCTCCTCAAACGGGAAGATGCTGGGATCTTCATAGTTATAGCCGAACCAACGCGCCTTTGTCAAGGGACGCAGGAATGCCTCCAGCTTCCCATCCTGCGGATGCACCACCTGCACATCTTTGTCCTTCTTGCTTTTCTTCCAGAAAAACGGCTGCAAATTACAGACGATGATCTCCATCTTATCACTGGCAGTCACCCGGAACCGCTCATCATATACCACCTCGACCTTCGCCGGATAAACATGGAGCTGAGAAATAAAAAAGCGGTTGTTCATCCAACCGACATCCAGCCGCTCCTTGAGGCGCCTTGATAATACGGTACAAGCCTCAACTCCGGCGGGAATGCCAAGCACCTCGGCAATCGTATTGTTGCCGCCGACCGGAAGAAAACCAAACGTGCAATTTACCGTCGCGGCCCGAGACAAAATATGCCCCAGTGTCCCATCATTTCCGACAATAACAATGGTCTTCGCGCCTCGTTTTATTTCATCATCGATAACAACCTTGGCATCGGTATAATTATTCAGCCGTAGGATTTTCCCGGCTATACCAAAGTCAGTCAGACAAATCTCCATCGCCTTGACTGTCGATTCATATTTTTTATTTCGAAGAAAATCGTCGTAGATGTAAACATACATAAACTGCCTCTACTGTTTATTTTTTAAACCAATGCAGCCGGACTCGCGACCTCATCGGACTTCTTCAAATTTAGACGCGGCGCGCGGACGGATTTGGCCTCTGCTTCGAGGCCGGGCATAATTACCTTGCCGCTGACGAGAGCCCCGGCTTCCACGATCAGAGTTTTCACTTCCAGGTCGCCCATTATCCTCGCGGTACTGGTCAGCTCAAGCACTTCCTTCACCTTCATATTCCCCTTCACTTCGCCTGCCACCTGAGCGCTCCCGGCGCGAACATTGGCGAAAATTTTCGCTCCCTGCTCGACGGATAGATGCTTGCTAGTGTGGACGCTTCCGGCCACTGTCCCCTTCACAATAATATTTCCCTCTGACGAAAAATCGCCCTCGACATTCACTGATGGCCCGACTACTGTCTCCACCTCATCCTTCTCCGGCGCGGATGGATTTGAATTCATCTCTCCACCGCGTGACTGTGATTTTTGTTGAAAGATCATAACATAATATTAAAACATTTTAATAGTTTAAGTATACCATACTTCACAGAAAGAGCGAACACTACCTGAACACATAATGTGCTCAAGCATTGTGCAGAGGGATCCAAAAGCCAAACTCACTACCTCTCCCAAGCCCGTCGCTGTGCGCCCAAAATTTGCCATGATGCGACTCAATAAATTTCGCACAGACGAATAATCCGAGGCCGGTGCCGTTCACGTTCGTGCCTCTCACATTGTCACCGCGATAAAATTTCTGGAAAAAATTCGCTTCATCAATCTTATTAAAACCAATCCCATTGTCTCTCACCCGCGCCGCCACGCCATCGCCGTCTTGGAATACTTCAACTTTTATGGTCCCGGTCTCGCTATACTTTATGGCATTATCAATAAAATTAAAAACGACATGGCGAATTTTTTCCTCATCAAAAATTGCTTTAGGAAAATTCGCAGCCGGTTGCCAGGCCAATGTCAGCCCCTTTTGCTTCGCCCTCATCTCAAACTCCTTCACCACACCATCTACCATAACACTGAGGTCGTGCTCGGCAAAGTCATATTTGGTCCTGCCCTGCTCCAGCCTGGTAATGTCGAGGAAACTGTCGATCAGCTTAATCAGCCTGCCATTGCTCTCATCCATATTGCGAAAAATTTGCTTGGTGTCATCGGTACAGCGTCCATATGCCCCATCGTTCAGAAGCTCTAGGTAGCCGCTCGCGATCGAGATCGGCGTCCGCAGCTGGTGCGCCGCGATGGAGAGGAAGTCGGTCTTCTGCTTATCGAGTTCCTTGAGCTGGAGGTTGGCGACCTCCAATGAATCGGCCAGCTTAGCTATTTCCTCGCGCCGTTCTACCTCCTTACGCACCGAACGGACAAGAAAAATTGAAACTGCAAATATACTGAGCCAAAAAACAATTCGGAGACCAACCTCGGTATTATTTCTCGAAAAGAAAATTTGACCAATCGCGAGAACATTGAGGAAGGACACGACCACTTCCGTGGCGATGGTCCTGATATCGAGCGCCCGATACTCTATGATAACGTAAGTCAAAATTCCCGCAAATGGAATCGCCGAAAGAAATATGACAGGATAGATCGGCACACCATACGCCGGCAAGAAAGCCAGTGGACCGATTAAGTTCAGCACGCCTTCACCAATCAAAAAATATTTAACCTGGGTTCTCAATACTCCGATCGAACCTTTGTACCGGATTATAAGATTGGCAAAGAAAATTATGAAGTAAAAAAGGAAATATACCAAGAATAAATGATGATAAAACCTGGCAATCGAATGAACGCCCCAGGGATATTTATACAATCCGCTGACAAAATTGTCTGACAGTTGGGACAGCGGTAAAAATATAAACGCCAGGATGTAACCGGGAATTAATAATTTATCCTGATTCTTTATCTCGCAATAAATAAGTCCAAAATGATATAAAAAAATAGGAATAAAAACTACGCCGATATAGATAAACCTGTCCCAATACAAAGCATCGATGTCGTTGGTTGAGTTGAAAAGCATGAACGTGCCGAACAGCCAGATCGAAATGGTAAAGTTATAAAGAAAAAAAATGATGTGGAGCCAGTCCTTAGTTTTTGTAAGCCAGACAAACAACCCGAGAATAAAAACTAAAAGACTTCCGACTAGCGGTAGAAATGAATATGTAGAGATTATTTCCATACAGGCATTATTATACCACATTATTGCATTCTCATGAAAATTCGAGATAAACAAAGCGCCCCCGGGTGAGGGCGCGGATTGCGATGGTATGGTGGCGTCGGAGCGCTACTTTACCCGCAATGTACTGCTTCAGCGACTAAGTTTCCGGATTCGGAAAGAGCGTCGCTGGTCTGAGGAAGCTGGTCCAAGGCGGCAGGTCGAATCCAGCCTTCCTGCCGGCCACGAGAACTGAGTCCAGCTGATCGACGTCGACCGCGCCCACCTCATGGTGCTTCCAACCCATGAAGGCATGCGTAATCGTGCCAGCGTGGCAGGCGTACGTGAGGCCCGGGATGAGCCTCATCCTGAACCACATGGTAGTGGTCTTCGGATTGTAGGCCATGAGGCCGCCGTCGAAATGCTGAACATCGCGGCGATATCGCAGAAGCTGGTCGTTGAGTGGGTCCGGTACGCTGAAGTTCAGGACGACCGCGTTCTTCGGAAGATTCTTCACGACCTCGCCGCCGTTTGGTTGCGCCTTGCCAGTAACCCAGAACGGGCAATCCGAACCGTCCTCCACGCTCTCAGCGTATTCCATGAGGTGGCTGTTCTCTCCGGCTTCCTCCTGAATCACCCGAAAGCGCTTGTACGCGCCGGACAACATCCGAACTCGGATGCCCCTCTGAACCAAGGCGAGCGCGAGCGCCCGACCGATCTTCGAAGTGGCGCCGATGATGAATACCGGCTTCTCGAGTTTGATCATTCGGATGATCTGGAGAGACTGCTGCAGTACCACTGCGGCAGTCATCGTGTCGCCATGAACCACCGGAACCTTGAGCTTGTCTCCAAGCTCACTCACGATCAAGGCTCCACCCTTGGTCACCGTTTCCCCTTTGATCAGAGCGCCGAGACCAATGACGGTCACTCCGCGCGCCTGAGCGTCGAGGACGGATTCCAAAATGCGAGAAACGATTTTCTTGTTCTTGCCCATGAAGTGATGAGCGAAGTTGCGAACGATCACCGTCTCACCGTCCATGCCGGCGAAAGTGAAACGATCGACGACATCGTACGCCCGGCGACCCACCCGATACAGGTAGCTCATGACAAAGCAGAGCGGCCAGACCGGAAGCCAGAAAATGGCGAGGTAAGGGTTGTCGTGCAGGTGTTTGAAATACCAGAGAAGCCAATTCCACGGCTCCACCCAGTGGACGATGAAAGCGAACTTCTTGGTGTTCTGATTCGATTCGATGGACATTTTTTGTTCCTTTCCGCCTTTTTTGGCAGAGGTAGAGTGGTAAACCTATGCGCAAAAAACGCATAAGTACCACCACTCTATAATTTTCAAAGAACAGCAAATATTACCATAAATATGGCTGATTGTCAAACGATGTGTCCCAATAAATAAAAGTCTACTAATCTATGGATATGTCCTCACATTTTTTAATCTGGGGTATAATATAGCATCCTTAATATCATCTCTGCATAAGCTCCAGGTAATAAACCGCTCAACCCCCAAGCCAAAACCTGAGCTAGTTCGATAATTTGGCATCCTTCGCAAATTAATATACCACTCATATGGTTTGGAATTAATTTTCTGCCTGGACAACGAGTCCATTATTTCTTGAACATCATCCTGTCGCTGACCACACCCCACAATTTCACCACCAAACGAGTTCTTCACAATGGGAGGAAAAATCAAATCAGCATTAATTACCTTATCAGAATTTTTTGGATCCGGCTTTTGATAAAATGCCACCCTATCGCGATCATAATTTTTAATCCAAAAAGGTGATTTAGGACTAAAAATTTCAGCCAATTTTATCTCTCCCGCTGAGGATATATCTCGTCCATACTTAGTAAAATTTACTAATTTTTTATGACCGCTTTTAACCAATCTCTCCACGGCTTCATCAAAAGTAATTTCTGGAAATTTATCTTGGTTTAGAATGTAATTAAAAATCGTTGTGGTTTCTGCGTAATTTAAGCTCATTTTTTTTAAAATATTCGACATTGCAAGCAAAGCCTCAATTAACGTCTTTATGTAAGATTCGATAACAGGATAAAGGTGATCAATATCACCACGAATCTCAGCCTCGCAGTGGAAAAACTGATTCAAGTGCCTCTTGTCAGGCTTCTCGCCACGCATTGATGGCAGATAACAATAAACTTTATCTATGTCATTGATCAGAAGCGGCTCAAAACCGAATTGGGAAGAATCAACAAGGTTTGAGTGGTATTTGCCAAATTTAACAGGCAAAGCTTCCGAATCTGAGCCAGGTCCCATCGGGGACGATACGCTAGGGGTCAACATGAACAAGTCGACATTTTTTGCTCCAATTTGAACGCCAAAATATTGATCTGAAACAGCTTTAATGTAGTGTCGCAGTATTATTAGCGCTTTAAAATAACCACTTTTCGTTAGTTCTAAATAATGTGTTCCTGGTTCATAAGCAGGTGAATCAAAAGATTTTATAACCTCCATGCCAATTTTAAAATCATCGGCAATAATCAAATTTTTTAAATAGTCTGGAATCATATTAGTGTTCAATGATTCTAATTTTAGAATTACCAGATGAAGCCGTCATTTCGATGCTTCCTCCTATCGGCATGGTGGCGATAGGCGTGGTATGACCAAAATTAACATTAGCTATAATCGGAATACCTGCTAATTCCTTTTTTGTTTTTATTATTTTTTCCAAAAGTTCTTGCTTCATTTTTGTCTCATTTTGGAACCTCCCGATTAAAACTCCCTTAACATTTCCGAAATCAGATTGGTGAATTATTGATTGTAACTGTCGATCAAAGAGCGAAGGATTAATTTCACTATCTTCTTCAAGAATTAATATCGAATCATCCAGTCCCGTCCAATATTCGGTTCCTTGCAATGCATTTAAACACCTAACATGACCGCCTACTACTCTACCTAATGCGTGACCAGGGTTAAGTACCCAGTAACCTTCATTACTTATATATTCACGTTTCTCTTGATCTAAGTACCACGAATCGTCACTCCAATCTTTGGACTGTAGCAAATCAAACGCATCATTCTTCGTACAGGATTTTTCAAAATACTCCTGAGTATATTCAAAACCATGTTGCATTGCCCATGTCGAAAAATGAGGTCCAATATATGTAATCATCCCAGTCTTTGCGGTAATTGCATTTGCAAGTGCAGTAAAGTCTGAATATCCACAAATAATCTTTGGATTTTTTGAAATTAATTCATAATCTATATATTGGAGCAATTGGTTCGAATTATAACCGCCAATAACGCTAAAAACTGCGTCTACCGTTTTATCGGAAAATGCATCGTGCAAATCAGTAATTCTGGATTTGACTGAAGAAGAAATAAATTCATCAATTTCGTTCACATTTTTTCCAAAAGAAAGTCTAAACCCAAAATTAGTTAATCGTTCAATAGCTGCATTTTTAACGTCCTCTGAAAGAAGCCCCAGACTTCTTGAGGGCGCGATAATTCTAACGTGCGCACCTTTACTAATTTTTTTTGGTTTAATAATATTTTTGATCGTAGGCATATAACAATATTTATTTTAATAATTCCAATGATTCCTTTATTTTTTTCTCATCATTTGTTAAACGCTTTTTTGAAAATAATTCATTTTCATATGCCTTAACAAATTCCACAATAATTTCAGCGGATGGTTCTTCCGAGTCTGGGAACTCTTTTTTCTCAAAATTTGAAATAATTTGTAACAGTCTTTCAAAATCAATTTTTGTTCTAGCACGAAAATAACTTAATGATCTGACATATTGTTTTAAAATTCTATTTCGATTATTTTGTCCAAAAGGCCTTAAACCTTCCCTGTATAGCACTACACTAGCAATGATTGAATCCTCGAACTTTCTACGTAGAGATTCATCTTCGACTGAAGCGAGATCAATTACGGGAGTACAGTCCTGAACATGATCAAGCCCATATAACTGCTTTAGGATGGTGGTAGTTCCAAACGCCGTTTCAACGCCGAGTTGTTTTTCGCAATTCTCAAGTAGAATAATATTGCCCACGTCTGAAAAACCTTGTCCGTCGGGGTTTCGTAATGCAATATTAAAATTTCTTCCTCTTATACCTTCCACTCCTATCTTATGCCTGTAATATTCCGGCTTCTTGCTATCTATTTCTAAGGCGCCTTTAAATTGTTCTTTGCAAATACCCAGTAAATCACTATCCGCTGAAGATGCTCTTACTAATATATTTTCATTCAAAATTTTTAATTTTTTTTCAAAAAAATTAAAAGCTTCACCACAAACTTCGCTTATTCTTTCCGGAGGAGCGATCGCTCCAATGCTGGTAAAATACGAACCATAAGCTGGAAAATATTCATCATCTAATAAACTATCTGCGTTCCTTGTTCGTAGACAATCTTGCCGCATAAACAAGCCAGGGCTCGGCACATTGCCTTCAGTCAAATATGGTTTAAAAACACTTATATGCGAACCGATAAATCGAACGGTCGGATCAATTCC
>JBBTSL010000128.1:12676-19147 GCA_038064745.1 Patescibacteria group bacterium
TATCTGAACCGGCGATTCTTCTTTATACCCTAATGTTGAATAATAATCTTTAAAATCTGTTACGAGCGTCTCAACATGTTCTTTGGATTTTTCGAGCGAGAACTTCTCTTTACCGTATATATTTGAATTTTTCTTTTCTCCTACATCAGATTCTCCTTCACCATATCCTGGTTTAATCTTTTCAGACATATCTTATTCAAATTTACAGATTATAAGGATTAAGAATTTATTTCTTTTAAAAAATTTAGAAATAATCCTACCAACTGTCCTCAGCAGAATCTCTGGAGTTTCCATTATCAACGGATTGCCAAAATATCTGACATCAATCGAAACGATTTTTCTTCCAGCTTCATTGCTTATCTGTCGAAAAATATTTTGGATTTGAGTTATTTTATAAAAGTGTTCCGTATCAAGTTTATAGCCTGGAATAAAGTTGAAAAATTTCAACAACCACGCTTTCATGATCGGTCCTGAGTAAAAATTTGGCATTGCGACTGCGACAATACCTGGTTTGCTGCTTACACGTACCATTTCCTTGATTATCGACTTTATTTCACTCAATTTGTAATGTTCGATTACACCGATATTCCAAACAAAATTGTATAAACCATCGGCGAAAGGTAGCGTAAATATGTTACCCTCAACAAATTCTACATTTATTACTTTAAATTTATCTTTTAAATATTTTGCGTAATCCAAGGCAACTGTAGAGATATCCAGAAGAGTTTTTTTAAAAATCTGATTGAGCAGTAAGGTGCCCTTGCCTGATCCACTACCCGCCTCCAAAACACTACCAAAACCATTCTTGGCCAATAGCTCATTGACGAATTTTGTTAGTTCAAGATAATACTCCTCCCACCAATATGAGGAAAAAAACTTACTCTCATTTTTTTCTAATTCAACCTTAAAAATTTTGCTCCAACGCGCATTTTCGTGTTCAATAATTTCAATTAAATTATCGCTCATATAAAATCCCGTCTTCAGTTAATTCAGAACGCAATGCCTTTAAAAAACTCTTGAGGAATAGGATTCTTTTTTTAGAAAAAACTTTTGCAGTTTTTGTATGCAGTCTCTCATGAACGATTAATAATCTTGAAAAAAATAGATCTAATGCATATTCCTTTTCATCTGGCCGTCTATTTTTACAAAAGGGATCAAATTGGTTGTAAAAATTTTTATTCATTACCCCAGCCGAAGAAAAAGTTCTCATTATGGATATTGCGCCCATCGCTTCTAGACTATCCGCATCCTGCAAAATTTTATCCTCGATTAAATCTGGTATCCTTGCTTTCGTAAATGAGCAAATGTTTATTGAATCACAAACCTTATGAATTTTATTTTTTGGATATAATTCAATCTTATTCAACGTTGCTGCTGCAAGTTCGGCGCTTTCTTTTTGGCTGTCAAATCTTTTGGGGTGATTTTTTGGATAACATACCACATCATGAAAAATCGCCGCCGGAACTAAAATATCAAGATCAGCAACCTCTATCTTCGCAATTTTTTCGGAAATAGCGAGAACTCGCAATGCGTGGTTAATATCGTGCGAACGATCATTATTAACCATTTTGTTCCTTGCTATATCAATTAGAAATTTCTTTAATCTTCCACTAATAGCCATATAACCAGCTATTTCTAATATATTTCTCAAAACCGTTATTACTTTAAATCATACACTCCTAAAAGAAAAATAACAACATCTTAAGTTGAGCGTCCTTTCGCGCATGCCCAGCTTGATTACATCTCCTCCACCGTCTCAATCGTGAGGATTGCGAGCATATTCTCCAGCACCTGCTTCACTGCGAGGGATAACGCCAGGCGCGCGCCGGCCAGCTCCTTGGTCTCCGCATTCAGGACGCTGTGTTTGCTGTAGAAGTCGTTGAAGGCTTGCGCGAGCTCGAAACAGTAGCGCGCAATAACCGAAGGATTGTACTGGGCCAGGGCTTTGGCGATGACAGTCTCGGATTCGCCCATCATAAGCGCTAATCTTTTTTCTTCTTCGCTGGTCAGACAGGATAAATTTTTCCCAACAGTAATTTTTTCTTTCTTCGCTTTGGCGGTGAGGCTATTGATACGCGCGACCACATAAAGTAAATACGGACCGCTAAATCCCTCGACCGAGGTCGCCTCTCTGATATCAAAAACGATATTTTTGCCGCTTTCGTGTTTCTGCATATCGAATTTGAGAGCGGCCTGTGTTAATTTGCGAGCGGTGTCGACAATTTTTTTGTCCAACCAAACGGGTGTGGATTCCCGGTCCTGGCCGGGAATGACAAATCGGCCAGCGCTGTGACGAGCTTTTGTTTCCTCGTACATTTTCTCGAAAACCTGATCGCGAAGATCCTCATACAAAATCACATTGCCCGAACGCGATGACATCTTGCCCTCCGGAAGATTTACGAGACCATAACTTATGTGCGTTAATTTTCTCTTTTCTCCCATCAATTCCAAAATTTTGTATAATTGTTTGAAATAAAAAGTTTGTTCCTGACCGGTGATTACGATACTTTCATCAACATTAAACTTTTTAAATTTCTCCTCGGCGAGCGGTAGATCGGCGGTCAGGTAAAGGCCAACACCATTTGATTTGCGCAGAAGCGCGATGTCAAACTTATACTCTGACAAATCAACGATGATCGCTCCACCCTCGCCAACCTTGGCTATCCCACGCCGCAGGAGTTCATCGACAATTTTTTGTCCTTTGGCTTTTATATCCTTCTCATAAAATACGGCGACGTGATTCACGTTCAACTCGGCGAAAATCTCATCAAACTTCTCGATGCTCCACTCGCGAGTTTTCATAAATAACGGCCAAATTTTCTTATCCTTCGCCTCAAGCTGTTTCGAAATGGCGGCGACTTCCTCGCCTGCGTCAGGATTGTTCTTCAGATACATGCTCGCCTCGGCATAAATTTCTCCGAGCCACTTCTGTTTGTTCTCCGGCGCCTTCTCATCGGCATGAAATTTCTTGAGGCCCCAGAGGCACTTCGCCACATGCGCGCCGAAATCATTCAGATAATTTACCGGATAAACTTCATAGCCTTCTCTCGCATAAAGACGGACAAGCGCGTTGCCGATACAGACGTTTCGGAAGTGGCCAATATGAAATTCCTTGTGAGTATTGTTGGACGGATATTCAATCATTACCTTCTTTCCCTTTCCAGCCTCGCCGTCACCAAACAAATTCCTTTCCTTCTGGACCGATCTGACGGTCAACTCTGCAATAGCGGCCGAATTCAGAAAAAAATTAACATACGGCCCAAACGCCTGCGCCTTCAGAACAACCGATGACGCGCCCAGCTTCCGATTGAGCTCGCCGGCAATGTCTGTGGCAACTTCATTGGGCTTCTTGCCTGAAGATTTCGAAATAGTAAAACAAGGAAACGCCAAATCACCCATCTCCGGCTTGGGCGGGATACTCATTTCGCTTGCCTTAACATTGTATGCGGCCAAAAGCCCCTCAATTTCGGCTTGAACCTCTCTCAACATAATGAATATTTTTCGTTTAAATTATACCAATAACAAATAGAATTGTCACGAAAAAAATAACCCGGAAAATTTCCGTGTTATTTCCCCTTCCTTGTAAACATTATACCACACTTACGCATCTTCGCGCCTATGGCGTGTGTATAACCATGCCTTTACCTATATTTCAACCGATAAATTACGCCAGCCGAATCGTCTGTAATATAAATAATCCCGCCCGGTAAAGCCGCGACACCAGCCGGCCGGCCTAATTTCTGATTACCATTTAGAAAGCCGGTAATGAAATCTTCCGTCTTTAAATAGTTACCATTCTCATCGAATATCATCCGCGCAACTTTGTAGCCGGTCGGCACACTTCTATTCCAAGATCCATGATACGCCACGATTAAATTATTTCGAAATTCGGTCGGCCATCCCTCAGACGGGATAAAGCTTAGGCCAAGCGGCGCGGAGTGGGCCGGGATATCTATGAGAGATGGTGTCTCGAACGGTTCCATGCAGGGATTTCGAAAATAAGTATTTTTGTCAAAATCGCCGTCATGCATATTTTTACCATAACAAATTGGCCAGCCATAATTTTTACCGGCTTCAAGAATATTGATTTCATCCGGCGGGAAATCATCGCCAAGCAGGTCGCGCCCCATCTCCGTGACAAATATCCTGCCTGACCTCGGTTCTGTCGTCATATAGACCGCGTTGCGAAGTCCCCACGCATACAGCCCGTTTTTGCCGGTCGAAATATCATAGGCCAGCACGGCGCCGCGGCGTTCGTCTGGCTCGCGGCAAACATTACAGGAAGAGCCGACGCTGATGAGAAGCTGAGGCTGGCCGTCCTGACTTATAAGCTGTAACGATCTGGTGGTATGATTGCCGCCCTTCGGGAGGTCAAGTAATTTCTTTCGATTAGTCGCTAGAAAATTCGAGCTATCATAATCATATGATACGAGCGCGTCCGTCTCGGCGACGTACAATTTACATGAACCTCCCGCAGGGCAATCCAACGCCAGCCCATGCGGTTTGTTAAGACCAGACAGAATAGTTATTACGCCGTCAGCCTTGCCATCGTTGTTTTTGTCCGGCAAAGCGACGACCTTGCCACCGGAAGCTAGACTGACCAACATCGTCCCGCCATTATCAAATACCATCACACGAGGATTGCCGAGGCCGGACGCGAAAATCGATAATCCAAATCCGGGCGGAAGAGCAAATGGCGAAGTAGAGGAAGTCGTGACTTCGACAACATCAACCGTCGGCTTCTTTATCGCCGGCAGGATACCAGATAAATTTTTCCGATAAAATTGCCAGCCCAACATGAGAAATCCCAAAATCAAAATCCCAAATACCAAAATGATCGCTATGAATACTTTATTTTTATTTAGCATACCTACCTAGTTTAACCCAATAACAACTAATTGTGAAGATTAAAAAAAACAACCCTGTCAGGGTTGAACTTAATTCAGAGAATTTTGTTTCCGGCGCCCCGACTTTACGTCGGGGCGCCGGATTGCGTGGGTAGCCGGAGACTACTTCGGAGGCTGTACCTCCACCAACGGAACCCGACGAGGGGCGCTCTTCCGGTCAGCCTTGACCATTTCGGCGAGAAGCTCCTCTTGCCCATTGCGGACGAGCCATTTCGCGATCGGCACCGGGATGCTTTTCGGTACCTTCACGTCCTCGGCCATTGCGACCAGGTTCTTCGTTACCGAAACATCCGCCTTCGTCCCCTTTACCGACACCGACTTCGTCATGGCTATTTCGCCTCTTTTGGTTATCTACGCCCTCTTTTACCTCTACAATAGAGGCTAAGTCGGCATAGGTTTTACTGGGTACTCGGCCGAAAGTATACCAAAAAAAAGGCACTTTGTCAATGCCCTTGACCGAGACCTCACCCTGCCCTCTCCTTTGTGAAGGAGAGGGTTCTTTAGATAATTTTAACGAAGAAACGCTTACCTTTCTGCACCACTGAGCCCTTCTCAACTTTCGCGTCGATCGAATCAATTTTAACATCATCCACCTTCACCCCACCCTGCTCGATCGCGCGTCGAGCTTCCGCTTTGGAGCTTACGAGTTTACTTTCCACAAGTATCGTGACGATATCATAACTACTCGGTTTCAAACTTGGCATATCGGCAGGCGCTTCCTTTTCCTGTATGACAGTCTCGAAACGTTTTTGACCGCTCCCGGCCGCTGCATCACCCAGAAAAGTTTTGGTTACTTCAAAAGCAAGTTTAAACTTAAAGTCACGCGGATTGGCGCCTTTTTTCATTTCCTTTTCAATTTCTCTTATTTCATCGGTAGGAACGGTCGTACACAATTCAAATCCCGGGATAATCATCCCGTCGCTCCAACGCATCACTTTACCAAACATATCTTCGGGCGTATCCGAAAGCGCAATCATATTCCCCTCCGTCTTGCCCATCTTCTTGCCGCTGTCGTCAGTAAGAAGTTTCGTCGTCAAAACAAATTTCTCCTTATGATTTAATTCCTTCACCAAATCACGTCCGACGAGCATATTGAAAGTCTGATCATTTCCTCCTACCTCACCATCAACCTGCATAGCAACACTGTCGTAACCTTGCATCAGCGGATATAAAAATTCGTGCAAAAAAATCGGTTTGTTTTCTGCCTGTCGCCGCTGGAACATATCACGCACCAAGAATTGATCGACGGTAAAGTAAGCAGTCAGCTCCAAAACGTTTTCCAAGCTCATTTTTGCCAGCCACTTACTATTATATTTTACCTCCGCCTTATTGCTTCCACCGAAATCTAGTACCGCCGCCGCCTGATTCTGATAATTTTTACAATTTACGAGAACTTGCTCCTTCGTTAATTTTTGCCGAGCGGCAGTTTTGTCGGTTGGGTCGCCGATCATACCGGTAAAATCACCTATCAACATTATTACTCGGTGCCCCAAATCCTGGAACTGCCTGAGTTTCAGCATTGTGATCCCATGGCCAATATGGAGTGTCGGCGCGGTGGGATCAT
>JBBTSL010000129.1:0-1308 GCA_038064745.1 Patescibacteria group bacterium
GCTTGGTAAAATGCACTCGGCATTGGAGTCGCATACGGAGGTCAGCTATGCCTATTCGCAATACCGGTTCGGTTGGAAAAAAATGAGGAGCCAGCCGTTTAACGCTGATGATTTACGAAAAAATAATTTCGTCGATACTACGTCGCTGATTAGGCGGGGAGCAGCAGTGCCTTTCGATGAGAGTTTGAAGCGTTTTCAGGATTGGGATTTATGGCTTTCGATGTTAGAAAAGGGGAGAGTAGGAATTTTTATTCCGGAGGTGTTATTTAGAAAAATTGTGGTCGGGAGGATTGGGTATAGCAAATGGTTGCCAAGTTTAATGTATAGGCTGCCATGGAAGACTAGGGCGGTCAGGGATTATGAATCGGCGCGACAGATTGTTCTGCGGAAGCACTCGAACTCAGCGCAAGCAGGAACGCCAGGAAGGTAATGCCGAAGACGTGGAAGACGGCTGGCGAAGTAAGATTTATAATTAAAAGAGAGATCAGGGACGCAATCTGCCATCGTGGCCGATTTTTTTGTCCTGCGGCCGCGTAATAAATAAATAGCAGCCAAACACTGAGCCCAATAACGCCCAGCTCGGCCAGTATTTCGAGGTATCCCCAATCGTAGTTCGTGGTCCCAATATCGGTCTTAAGTGTCGGGCTGAAAACTGTGACTGTGGACCCGAGGCCACTGCCAAGAAATGGATGTTCCAGGATTTGGTCAAATATTTTGGGAAGGAGAAGTATGCGACTGAAGGAACTTTCTTCCAGATTTGGCGTGACGATACTCTGTAGTCTGAGACCGAATACCTCAAGACCGAAACTTTTTCCTCCGCTTGAAACTAGGAATAGTAATGAAAAAATAATCAAAAAAGTAAACGACGAGCCAAGAGAGACAGCCAGCCACCGCTTCCAATTTCGACGGCTAAATAACGCCAACATTCCAGCGAATAAAGCCACGATATAAATGCGAGTCAAGTTCAGAGAAAGTACAAATAGTAATCCAAGAATAAAATATTCAGGTTTTTTCCAGCCAGAGGCTGATCCGCCTTTGGCGGAAATTTTGCCAGCAATCGCGCGATAAATGAACAATAGAAGAGCCGGGATAAGTAGCAGCTGTTCATTCAGAACCAGCCGATAAAAATTGTAGGACACCAGGGTTATTTTGCCGGCGTCAATATCCCGATACCAGTGATAGAATGTGTCCTGGAGATGAAAGAGGCCGCCGGTAAAGCCCATATATGTAAGTAATATGAATATGGCCTGACCAAGTACTGTGGCCAGTAGAGCCATAAAGCACCATTTTTTCCACGCTTCATCTTTA
>JBBTSL010000130.1:0-1946 GCA_038064745.1 Patescibacteria group bacterium
AGATGCCGCTCTCGTCGACGACAACAACGCTTTACTCGCGGCCAACACTCGTCTTCTTGCCGACCTGGTCTGTGAGCAAGACAGTGTACTCAAGCTCAAGGAGAAAAACGACGAGCTCAATCAAAAGTACAGCGAACTTGTCGTAAAGATTTTCGAAATGGTTCAAACAATCAATCGCTCGATACTCAACGCTTCACGAACCGTCTCCAGCGCTGAACTCAATGAGCTCAACAACCTGCGCGGATTTTTCAACGGACTCCTTCTCTAACACCCAGCCGCCTCTCTCTGGCTCAAGGGTCAGAACCCGCGCTCACCAGCTAACATCGGTGGGCGTTCTATTTTTATTTCAAGCTCGGCACCTTCACCGTCAACACCGGAAGACGATCGCGATCATACGCCACGAAGGATCCGCCTTCGCTGGTGTAGGGCAGAAAGAGGTTTCTATCGGCCATTGTTATTACCTTCAAAAACCAGTGCTTGCCAGCCGCTGTGGGCAATTTATACTCACTGGCCAAGACTTCGGCAGTGCCGGCAACTGTCTGCGCTGTCGCCTTACGCGACCGGGTATTAAAAGTAACTATTTTGGTTTTTTTGGTTGCCTTATTATATTGACTTGAAACCACTGAAAAAATCCCCCGTGAAAACTTTATTATCGATTTGCCGAACATGGCGCTTTTTGGAATCGCAAACTCTGACACCGGCGATCCGTCGTCCCGATACACATCCAGAAAATATTTCCCATTGCGATTCACAAGCGCCGCTACCTGCTCGGTATTATAATGAGCGATTGCCTCGATCGCGATCGGCACACCGCTGAGGGAGCGGACCGATGACGGGCGTCCGCCGCCAAGGTTATATTTCCAGAGTACGGATTTTCTTGCAAAATAAATCGAGCCCTTGGCCTTCGCGACCGGTGTCCCATACGCCAGGCTGACAGCCTGACCAATATTGATTCTCCCCCGCCCGAGCTGGCCCTCGCGCCCGGGATTTTTCGAGTCAATCGGATCCGCAGTGGCGAGCAAAGTAGAAATTATTTTCTTCGGGCTCCATTCCGGGTGGATTGACTTGATAAGCGCGACGCTGCCGGCGACGAGCGGAGTAGCAAACGAGGTCCCAAACCACGGCCCCCCAAATTGATTCGGATAACCATGTTCCGGAGCATATCGCTCGGCATTATAAATATATTCTCCCGGCGCCATGATATCGAGGCACTTGCCATAGTTACTAAATACACTCAGCACATCGTTGCTGTCGACTGAGCCGACCGACAAGATCCAATTTTCAGTATCGCCGTTTTCCTTATCGAAGCAGACCGGGTACAGCGGCTTACTATCCAAATTTCCGACACCAGTATCAACACTATCGTAATTGCCGGCCGCCACCACTATTACAATCCCCTTTTCATACGCTTTCCGAAGAAGTTGAAGAAGACTTGTCTCAGGCACTTCGCCAATGAAGCTCATACTAATAACATCTGCGCCATTATCCATCGCGTATTCTACCGCCCTAGTAACCGCGCGAAAAGATCCTTTGCCGTCGCTTCGGATGGCGCGAAGCGGCATGAGGCTGACACGCCAGCTTAGGCCGGTGCCATCGAGCCCGTTGTCGCCGCGCGCTCCGGCCTGCCCGCCTACAAGAGTGCCATGACGAACCGCTTCTTTGTCATCGGCAACATCAGAGACGGAGGTGCGAACGTCGTTATTGTCCTCGACAAAATTCCAGCCGTTAATATCATCGACATAGCCGTTATGATCATCGTCAATGCCGTTACCGGAGATCTCTTCGCCGTTTACCCACAGATTATCGCGCAGATCTTCGTGCCACGTATCCATCCCGGTATCAATCATTGCCACCACGATCCGCTTGGAGCCGACCGTGTAATCCCAAGCTTCGGGCGCGTTGATCTGATTCCACATCGATGCTTGGACAGCATAATTTGGATCGTT
>JBBTSL010000131.1:0-7083 GCA_038064745.1 Patescibacteria group bacterium
CGGGAAGAAGGCGGCAATCTCCATGCTACGATTCTTGTACGTGCCGGAGATGCTGGTGATAGCTTCGATCGAATCCTTCTCGTAGACGGGAATGCCGTCGGGGAAATTATTCGGCAGAACTTTGATGGTCGTGGGGCCGGAGCCGATGAATAACCTGATCAGGACCAGTATTACCGCTACTAAAAAAATAACGCACCCACATCCCGTGAGGCACGTTTTCTTCAGGGAATTGCGTTGCTTGCTAAGCTCTCCGACCGGCGGCTCGACGATCTCGATGTCGTCGATGACTGGTTTACGCATAGTGTAATTTGATGATTGATATTGTAGCAGGTTTTTTGTTGTTTGAGAAGGGTCGCTCCTCCCCCTTCCCGAGGGGGAGTTAGAGGGGGTTTGCCTTCCTTTCAGGTTGACAAAATTGTTAAAAAGTGGCATGATTTTGCGGAAGTTTTACAACCCGAAGGGAGAGTCAATATGGCAGACAAAGCTGAGATGTGCGCGGTGGTGTTCAAGGCGGACTCGGTGAAGGGATGTGAAAAGCTGAGACTGGAGTGGATGAATCGGGAGTCCGCGAATGTCACCGTTGTCGAACCGAAGGTGGGTGTGCAGACTTCAACACTGGTCGGAGTTCCAAACATCTGGCATCCCCTCACCGGAAAGAGCAACGTGACGTACGAGATCACGCTCAAGTTTCACGATAAGGAAGCTGATCCACCGGTGGCCACTCCGCCAGCGGAAGACTGCAAAGGCGATTGCGCGGACTGCCCGTGTCAAAGCAATCCCAAGAAGTAGGGTCCCGGATGGGACACGAGGCTCCGGCGCGAATCTGCGACCGGGGCCTTTCAATTTCAAAAAATGACAGCGGTTGCTCTTTGATTAAATAATTGTTACAATGACGTCATTAAATATTTTCCATGAAACTTACATTTTTCGGCGCCGCCGGTGAGGTTACCGGCTCCTGCAGTCTGATTGAAACCACTAATCAAAAAATTCTCATTGATTGCGGGATGTTCCAGGGCAGTGAGGAACACGAGCAGAAGAATCGGCTCGCGCTTCAATTTGATCCGAAAGGCATCAGCGCAGTTTTGATTACCCACGCGCACCTCGATCATGTTGGCCGCCTGCCCCTGCTCGCGAAGAACGGCTTCGAGGGCTTCGTCTACGCCACGCCTCCGACTCGGGATCTGGCCAGGCTTATCCTGGAGGATGCCTGCGGAGTCATGGAATACGACAACAAAAAATTCGGCAAGCCGCTCTTATATAATATGGATGACGTTGAGAAAATAATGACCCAGTTCAAGACTGTGAAATATTATGAATCTCTGAAGCTAGACGGCGGCAATGTGATCGCGACCTTTCGCGATGCCGGCCATGTATTCGGCTCGGCCTTCATTGAGGTTGCCGCCGAGGGAAAGAAGGTGGTGTTTTCGGGAGACGTTGGCAATGTTGACGTGCCGATCCTTCCTGATACTGATGCCCTGCCGAAGGACTTGGACGCGCTGATTTGCGAGTCCACCTATGGCGACCGCCAGCACGAATCATCGAAGGAACGCGAGGAGATGCTCCGAAAAATAATCAATGAGGTTGTAAATAAAAAGGGCGTGCTAATGATCCCGTCTTTCGCGCTGGAGAGGACGCAGGAATTATTGTATGCGCTGAACGATCTCATTGAGCGTGATCATAAATTAAAACAAGTCCCGATCTTTCTCGACAGTCCGCTCGCGATCGATGCGTTGAAGGTATTTGAAAAGTATCCCGACTATTATGATGAGGAAGCCGCGAGATTTTTCAAAGAGGGTGATGATATTTTTGATTTTCCCGGACTTACGAAGACTTATACGCGCGACGAATCGATCAAGATTAATCATACTCCCGCTCCCAAAGTTATTATTGCCGGCGCCGGTATGATGACCGGGGGGAGGATCATGCATCACGCCTTGCACTATCTGTCCGAGAAACAAAACACCATACTGATGATCGGCTATCAGTCGCCGGGTACTCTGGGTTGGAAAATTTTACGAGGCAATCCCACCGTGCCGGTGCTGGGCGAGACTATCCAGGTGCGGTGTGAAGTGAAAATGATCAACGCCTTCTCGGCGCACGGTGATAAAGAAAAACTTGGACGATGGATTTCGAACGGCGGGCATGCCCCGAAACTCGTAATTTTAAATCACGGCGACAAGGACCAATCGGCAGCGCTCGCGGCAGCTCTGGCGGGGCAGGGGATAGAGGCGATGCCGGCAGAGTATGAGAAAAGTTTTGAGATTTAGTTACATAAAAAAGTGAGAGCGTCCTGTGGTGTGCAGGGCGCTCTTTTGGTTTTTGCTTGATTTGAGATTGGCCCCTCATTTCTTCGGGGCCTTCCTCTGGCAGAGGAAATCCCTCGTCTTGTGCCGAGCGCAAAGCTCTGCGAAAATGCCGGTGCATTGGTGGCAGACAGGCGTTGTTTGTGTTTCCGCCTGGCCCTGTAAGGTGGTGATCAGCGGGCATTGATGTGTTTTTACGAACGTGTCGTTGTGCGCCTTGCAGGGGTTGAGTGTTACACCGAAAACTTGGGTGCCACCAATTACTGTGCAGAAAAAATCTGCCGTCTCGCCTTTGGCGCACTCGTTTGGGTTCCCACGGCAGGGATGGCAGAAAAGTTTGACGGTGGCTTCCTTCCCGTCCTGGTCAAAGGCGACTTCGACATTGACGTGGGTCGGAAATATTCCGTCATCGTGAGCTCGGGTCAACGAGACGGTGACGCCGAAGGTGTCGACATTGGCAATGTCAAGGTTCTGCTTTTCGACATTGGGGGTACCAGCGTCTGCCGCCTGGCTTCCAGCTTTTTCTTCTGCCGAGGCTACTACTGGAAACACTGCGAGATACAGCAAAGCTGTTAGATACGTGAAATTTTTCATCGTTACTGGCTCCTAGTGGGGAACTACAAAAGCATAACATAGGCGATTCTCAGAGTCAAAGGGTAACCCAGAAGTGGCTGGTTTTTTGCATGTGTCTGCAAAATTTCCGACTTTTTTACCTGTGGATAAATAAGGTCTAGAAGTGTTGACGGATGTTATGAAGTGGGATAAAATGGATACAGGTGGTGAAAAGTGGGAACCACTAATATACGCACTAATTTTCACTAATAAAAAAAGAATCGCAAATTTTTTGCCACTAATGCATGCACGAATTCGCACAAATATATTCTTATGGCTGAACTTATTTATCCGGTTGAAAGCTTTGATCTGATCGGATGCGCGTTCAATGTCTATAAGGAATTGCAGTATGGCTATCATGAGAAATATTATCAGCAGGGTTACGCTATAGAATTGGAGAAAAAAGGCTATAAATTTTTGAAGGAATTGCCTTTGCTCATTACATATGGAAATGAAAAAATTGGTAGGTATTTTCTTGATTTTCTAGTTGATGACAAAATAGTCGTTGAATTAAAAGTTGGCAATGAATTTCAATCAAACCATATTAAGCAAGTCCTGTCGTACTTGAAGATTAGTAAAAAGAGATTGGGATTGCTAATACTTTTTTCGCCAACAGGGATTAAATATAAGCGAATCGTCAATTGAACCACGAATGTTCGCACGAATCAGCACGAATTAGTGAATATTAGTGTAAACATTAGTGGTTTAATGGATTAGTGTCGTATTAGTGCAAACATTAGTGGTTCTATGTTTATCGGAGAATATTCGCACAATTTGGATGACAAAGGACGCTTGGCCATACCGGTCAAATTTCGCAATCAGCTGAAGCAGGGCGCGGTGGTGACACGCGGATTGGATAACTGCCTATTTCTTTATACCAAAACCGAATGGCAGAAGCTCGCGACCAAGCTGGCCGCTCTCCCGATCAGTCAAGCCAACAGCCGTGCGTTCTCCCGTCTGATGCTGGCCGGCGCGATGGACATAGATGTTGATGGGCAGGGTCGGGTGATCCTCCCGGAGTACCTCCGGAAGTTCGCTTCATTGAAAAAAGAATTAGTCCTGGCCGGTCTTTACAACCGGATTGAAATTTGGGACGCGAAGAATTGGGAATCATACAAAGCGCAGACCGAATCACAGAGCGGAAATATCGCCGAGCGAATGGGGGAGCTCGGGGTTTAAAAAAATTCTATGCGACATGTACCGGTTTTACTTAATGAAACGATTGATCTTTTGAACCTGAAGCCGGGAGATAATGTTATCGATTGTACGCTCGGAGACGCCGGACATAGTGAGGCGATGCTTGAAAAGATTTCACCGAATGGGAAATTGCTTGGCATCGACGCCGATCCGGAATCAGTCTTGCGCGCGAAGCAGTATCTGTATCGATTTGGAGAAAGAGTAAATTTTGTCCGCGACAATTTCCTGAATCTTAAGCAAATTGCGGTTAAGGAGGGATTTGATCAGCCGAACGCGATCCTGATGGATCTTGGCTGGTCAGCACCGCAATTTGCCGAGAGGGGCAGGGGATTTAGTTTCGAGGGTGACGAGTCACTCAACATGAGATATTCCGGAGAGCAGCTGCCGGAGGCTGGAGATCGGACCGCGGAGCAAATAGTGAATGATTATTCAGAGGATGATTTGGGGAAAGTTTTCAAACAATACGGCGAAGAAAAATTTTCGCAAGAAATCGCAGAGGCAATTGTAGACGCCAGGAAACTTGGCAAGATCCTGAAAACGAAACAGCTGACGGAAATAATCCTGAAAGTTTATCGGGATAAATTACACAGCGACAAGGAGGTGCCGTGGATCGGGGGTTTGCATCCGGCCACCAAAGTTTTCCAGGCGCTCAGGATCGAGACCAACCGTGAGCTGGAAGTTCTGAAGAAAGTTTTGCCGGACGCGATCGATCTGCTCGCGCCGGGCGGGCGGCTGGCGGTGATCACTTTTCACTCGCTTGAAGACAGAATCGTGAAACATTTTTATCAAAGTAAATTAAGTCAACTGAAGATTATTACTAAGAAATCGGTTGTAGCCGGTGAAGAAGAATTAAAAAATAATCCACGCGCCCGAAGCGCCAGACTAAGAGCGGTAGAAAAACTCTAGTCCCCGCTTGGGCGGGGTAGGGGTGGGTTGGAATCAATATTTATTTTGCAATATGTCAATCAGACTAAGAATGCGATATCAGGCTCGTTCGATAGCACGTATGCTTATGTCGTTCCATGTTCCGGCTTTCCTTACCGGCACAGCATCGAAGTCGGCTGTTTATGCGATGGTGATTTTATTGTTGGTTGGATACGTTGTGAAGATCAGCCACCTGACGACCGGCGGCTATGAAATTGCGACTTTGGAGAAAAAAGTTAGCGCCCTGACGGATGAATCATCGAAGCTGAATGCGGAGGTCGCATCATATCAATCTATTGCCAGTATTCAGAAACGTCTTCAGGGAGTGGCGATGGTGCCGGCCGAGAATATCACTTATATCAAGGTTAATTCTCTGACCATGGCCGATAGATAATGAAAGCGCCCCGCGGAATGCGCGGGGCGTGAGGGCCATCGATTGGATGGGCGGGGGGGTGCTAGGACTCTCGCCTTGCTCCGAGGAGGATCCCTTCCAACATGTCCAGCACGGGATCCAGAGAGCTGTTGTTTGCCTCACGGGCCATCTGACGACCACCTTGTATGGCAAGGAGCACCTTTGTGCTCAGCAGCTGCAGCCCGTCTTCGAACAGGTTTTTGGTATCTTCCTTCTTTGTCAGTTCTTCTTCGAGCTTGTCCATGGCCGTGTTCGCCTTTTGGAGGTCCTCCATGAGCGAATACATGGTTTGGTTCGCCTTGGTGGCTTCCTCATGGAGCTTGTCGTTGGCTTGATTCGCCTGCTTGAGTTGCTCCTCGAGCTGTTTTTTGGCGTCATTCGCCAACTTGAGCGCAGTTCTGACCTGTGTCAGTTCATTCATCGTGGCGTTGTGCGCCTGTACTGATTTGCTCAGTGCCAGTATGAGTCCTTCGAGTTGCTTTTTCAGCGGCAGGGAAGTCTTTGCTTTTTCGCTCATGACCTGTTTCCTCTTTTGTACTGCGGGTGTGGGTGCATCTTGCCGAAAAAATTGGTTTTTGTCAAGATTTGATATTTAAAAATGAAAGCGCCCCGCACGGTATATTGTGGGGGCGCTGATAGGCTTTGGAAATTACTTATACTCCATCGTTAGGAAGTCCGAGAGCTTGTTGGCCAGCCTTCTGTTTTCGCTGAAGGGGAAAAAGGCGCTTCTCAGATCGTCGACAATGTATTGTACATTCTGGAGCCGGTGGAGGAGGACTGCCTCATCCCTCGTGATGGCGAACAGCTTGTCCTTCATTCGTTCGCTCTCGCGCCGAAGGTTTGCGACCTCGTCCTCCAGCTTGATCTCCTTTTCCGATCGTTTGATCGCGACCGTCTCGCGCGTTACGACACCATTCGGTGTGTTGGATCCGTCCGAGGTGTTTTCCTCCGCTGTCAGACGTTCGGATTCGGCATCCACGAGTCTTTTTTCGAGTACCCCGATGAACATCAAGGCTTGAGCGAGTTCCTCCATCAGCTCATGGCGGGGTTTGCCTCCATGCTTCCCTCCGTAGCTCACTTCGGGGCGGATGTTGCCAGCCCTGATCAGGTTGTAAAGCTCGAGCAGGTCAGGCAGGTCCGTGGACACCATTGTCACCTCGCGATACAGTTTTTCGGTCGAGCCCAGGGTGACGATCGCTTTGGCCGTTCTGAATCTGTAGACGCCGTTCTCTCGCATGGGATGCGCCGGGATGATTTCCGTGTAAGAGATCCGGCTGACGAGCTTTTCGAAGTTCTCCGGGATCTCATCGGTCAGATTCTGCAACGTGAGGTAGTACCGATTGCCCTTGCGGAACAACGGGGTGCCGTCGAGTTGGTACACCTGCCACCTTTGAACGGGGTTTCCAGCTTCCATGTCCATGGTGCTGAAATGTTTTTGCTTGTCGGCATCCTTCAAATATACCTCGAGCATGTTCGTGTCTCCCTATCGCCTCGTTTACACTCGGACTCATCATCCAGTGCGTTCTGTGGTCGACGGTTTCCAGCCCGGAGAAATTCCGAGTGGATTGAGGATGTTACAATATATGAGTGGGTTTGTCAAACGGCACGCTCCCCCCCCCCCTCACCAAGGGGGAG
>JBBTSL010000132.1:0-10595 GCA_038064745.1 Patescibacteria group bacterium
ATATTATCAATACCATCAAAGAAGAACAACCCGAACTCTGGACTCCGGAATTCCAACAAAAAATGATCGGCTTGGTGCGGCAAGCGGTCGACCTTGAATCAAAATTTGCAGCCGAAGTATTTCCAAAAGGAATTTTCGGGATGAACGCCGACGGCTTCCGTAAATATATCGAACATATTGCCGACCGGCGTCTGGCGCGAGTGGACTTGCCTCTGCAGTACAACACGCCAAATCCTTTCCCGTGGATGTCGGAAGCCATCGACCTCAGCAAAGAAAAAAATTTCTTCGAGACACGAGTAACCGAGTATAAAGTTGGTGGTACTTTGGAGTGGTAAAAAAATTGTTAGAAACTAAACCCAGCAGGGTAAAGATCGCCGATGGTGGTGACCAGCACCTGACCATTCGGTTGAAGACAAAGTATCTCAGTGGTCTTCTTGCCGTACTGAGCCAACATCGTCCGACAGTGCCCACATGGGGTGTAAATAATTTCGTCCGCGCTGGAGATGTTCGGTCCACTGCGATCGAATGAGATTGCCGTCTTTGCCGGAGCCAGCACAACCGCGACTCTCACAGCCAACTGCGGTTGATTGTGAATATTAATATCCGCGATCATAGCCCCGAGAGCGCCCATCTCGCCATGGATTGTCATGGTATGAGCGCTGTCTTCACAATTACAACCCTCATATATTTTCCCACTACTTCCCTCAATAACAACACCAACCATAAAATTTGAAACTGACGCCCTAGCTCTCTCGCGCATGTCTTTCGCCCTCGTCAAAAGACTTTGCTGAAAATTATTGAGCTCATTGAAGTCATACAGCTCAAATTGAGATTCATGCTTAATTATTTTCATATTATTTTTTCCATTAGCTTTTAATTTACCGCTATTCATCCAAAAAGTCAAAGCTACCCCTGTTTGTTTAAAAGTACAAACCTCCTGCCCGCGAACGCGAACAGGAGGTCGATGGGCCGAAGCCCGAGGTTAAGGGTGAGGGTCGGCGAGACGGTCGAGAATGCCGAGGAGCAATTTCCTGAATTTCTCCGCTTTCTCTGCGCCCACCTTCTTTACTTCCTCGTGACTTGGTGGCTCCGAATCCAGACCAGCGGCCAGATTGGTGACACACGCAATAGTCAACACCTTGGCACCCAAGTGGCGTAAAGTGATGACTTCAGGAGCTGTCGACATGCCGACATAGTCCGCTCCCAACCTTTCAAGCATCCGGATCTCAGACGGCGTTTCGTAGTTGGGGCCAAGCAAAGTTGCTATTACACCTTCCTTCAGACCCTTGCCGTCAAACGCAGCAATCGCGGCATTTTGAGCCAGCGTGCGTAGCTCCAGACTGTAAGCATCATTCATGGCTGGGAAACGTGGCCCCAGCTTGTCATCGTTCGGCCCACGAAGCGGATTGAGTCCGATGAGATTGAGGTGGTCAGAAACCAGAACAAACTCCCCAACCTTGAGGTTCTTTTGTATTCCACCGACAGCAGTAGTGAGGATGTGGTTCCTTGCTCCCACGAGCGCCACAGCACGCAGACCGCGCATGACTTTCTCCATGTCGTACTCTTCGTACGGGTGCAGACGTCCATCGCGAATGAGGGTACCGCCGCCACTCTCGACGTATCGAAGAATTCCGGCATGACCATCAACTCCGCAAGGCGGTAGGCCGAGGTCAATGTATCTGGCCTCAAGCATGCCGGGGAGATCTCTCCCAAATCCGCCAAGGCTAGAGCCGAGGGTAATGCAATTCCTGACGGGTCGACCTCCCAGCCACTTCTTGATGTTCTCGGCGACTTGCTGCGCATCACATGGTGCGGTGGATTGTCTTCGACTCTCAGCTTCAGCAGCGAGTGCGACTTTGACTTGCGGGTCCATTTTGTCCATGACGTTTTCCTCTTTTTTACTGCGGGTGTGGGAGCATCTTGCCGTAAAATTATGCTTTTGTCAATATGTCGTGCAGGACCTTACGGGTTCACTTTTTTACCCTTGATTTTTTTTAAAATAAGGTATAAGGTGTGCCCGTAGTTCCAACCCACAAAAAGGAAGGTTGCACCATGGACGCAAATAGCCCAATCAACGCCGACGGCCGTACTTACCACCTCCAAACCAGGGAAGGCGACCTCGCCAGACTTTGTCTCCTCCCCGGCTCGCCGGAGAGGGCAGAGATGATCGCGAAGAACTTTTTCAAGGATGCGAAGTTGGTCGGCGACCACCGCGGCTCCAGGTCCTACACCGGCACGGTGAATGGTGTCCCCATGTCAGTTGTAAATACCTGTATGGGCCCCTCCCAGACGGCTATCATTGTGCCAGAAGTTCACACCAGCGGCGGACGCATCCTGATCCGAGTCGGATCGTGCTCGGCCCTCTGGCCGGAGCCAAAGCCGGGGGAGTCCGCGATCTGTGATCGAGCGCTCAGATTCGATGGCGCCAGCGACAACTGGGTACCGCATGAAAACTACCAAGCCGTCCCTGACCCTCGAGTCACCAGCGCATTGGTGGTGGCGGCGCAGATACTCGGCCTCCCTCACTATGTCGGGGTGGAGGCAACTACCAGCTGCTTCGTGGCCGGGCAAGGCCGACCGGACATCAACGGCTACATCCCGCCCCATATGAAAGAACGACATCAGAGTCTTATCGATCGCAAGGTTCTCTGTTACTCCATGGAGGCGGCCACGCTCTTTACCTGGTGCGACATGATCGGCAAGTGCCCCGCCGGCGCAATCAATGCCATCTACGGCAACCGCATCACCAACGAGTTCGAAGCCAAGGGTGACGAACAGGCCACCATGATCGCGATCAAGGCTCTGCTCATGCTCAACTACGAGATCCCGCGGTCAACCTAGATCTGAGAAAAAAAGGAGAAGCAAAAAGGCCACGCCGGTATCGGGTGGCCTTCTATAATTTTTACAAAATTTACTGCCGTATCGGCATCACAATATAGAGGTAGCTTTCATCGCCCTTCGGCGCGAAGAGACAGGCGCTGTCGCCGTTATTTATTTTGAGACTGGTCTCCAAAGTTGAAAAATTATTCAGTCCATCTAAAACATAACGATTATTGAGAAGCACCGTGGCCTCATTACCTTTCACCTCTACCTCCAGCTCCGAATTATATTCTCCGGTTTGACTTGAAGTCGAAGAAATTTCCATAATGTTTTGTTTTGGTTTTATCCCAAGTGTTACCGCGTTCACCCCGGTAGTTGTAAAAAGCCCAGATGCTTTCATTTCTTTTACCATTTTCCCGGTATCGATTGTAACTGTGGTACTGAAATCTTTAGGAATAATCTGAGTGTAATCCGGATATTGCCCCTCGACCAATCTGGAAATCACCACCGCATTATTAAACAAAACTACAATTTGATTATCTCCAACCAAAATTCTGGCATTGGTTTCTTTCTGCTCCCCACCACCTACGCCGGTAAGTAAATGATTTATTTCCTGAGCGGCGCGGAAGGGGACAATTACCTTCATTTCTTTCTCGCCTTGCTCGAGTTTTATCTTCTTCTCGGCGAGTCGGTAACTATCCGTCGCCGCCATCACAATTTGTTTGTTATCCGCATCAAAAAATACAAATAAACCTGATAATTCCGGACGAATGTCGTTCCGCGCAACGGCCGGCAAGACTTTATTTAGCGCATCCCGAAGTAATTCCGCGCTTACCAGGTACCCCTTCCCTTCAGGGAGGCTGGGGATGATCGGGTAATCCTCAGCTGATGTGCCTTTAATTTTCGTGGCCGATTTACCACAGGCAACGAGGAGTTCATTATCTTTAACGCTAAAGCTTATAGTTTGACTTGGTAATAAACTGACAAAATCGGTCAAAGTCCTAGCTGGGACAGTAAATGACCCTACTTCCTCTACTTTGGCCCGAACTACCACAATAACAGCTGTCTCGAGATTCGTGGCGATAAACTCAACCTTATTGTCAGTCACTTTAATTAAAATATTATTCAAAATCGGCAGATTTATATTCTTACCGGTTATTCCACTAACCAGCGAAAGAGCCTCGGATAGGTTTTCTTTTGTGCAAGATATTTTCATACACTTAATTGGTTATTATTATATTGGTATAAATTATATATAAATAAGTAATAGTAATAATAAGGGGTGTGTAAAGTATGTATAAGTCTGGAAAGCGTTTAGATAATTTAATGTTGCTGTTTACAAATTTTTTTTGTCTGCGAAAGTTTATTAATAAATTGTGAATAAGTTTAAACTTTAAATTTTTTTATGTGGACGGTTGGTACTTTCTGTGGACAAAGTGTTAAGAAAAAATCAGGTTATAAGATTCTTGTCCACAAATTTATAAACAGCTTTGTTAACAAAAAGATAAACTTATCAACAAAAAATTAAATATTATTCACATAGAAACGCTGGCGGAGCATATCAATGTCTTGTCTTAATTTTAAATCGTTCTCGATTTCCATACGAACCTTGCCGTGCGCGTGCATGGCGGTGGTGTGGTCACGACCCCCAAGTTCCTCGCCGATCGAAGGGTATGACATCTTCAATTCCTCGCGCATCAGGTACATTATGACCTGGCGAGGGGCGGAAATCTTCTTTTCACGGTTCTTTCCTACCAAATCTTCCCGTTCAAGCGCGTAGAATTGGCAAACGATGTCGATTAGCTGTTTCGGAGTAAGTGAGCGACGCTGTGAAACACTGTTGACGTTGGCAATCAGCATTTTGATTGTTTCGTCCGTCGGGACAAGATTTTTTAGTTGATGCCAAACGATAATTTTGTTTAGAACGCCCTCCAGTTCGCGGATGTTGCTCTGAACATTAGCGGAAATTATCTCAAGCATTTTTATTGGCAAAGGGAACTTCTTCTCCTGGCATTTTTTATCTAGGATGGCGGTCCTGGTCTCGAAGTCCGGCGCTGAAATATCGGCGATCATCCCCCACTCAAACCGTGATTTCAAGCGGTCTTCAAGCGCAGGTATTGCTTTGGGCGGACGGTCGGAAGTCATGATAACCTGCTTGTTTTGTTGATGTAATTCATTGAAGGTATGAAAGAAAGATTCCTGGGAACGGTCCTTGCCGGCTATGAATTGAATATCGTCAATGAGAAATAAATCAAGATTTCGATAGCGATTTTGAAAGTCTTTAGCGTTGCCTTCTTTGATAGAGGAAATAAAATCATTAGAAAATTTCTCCGCGCTGACGTACATTACATTGAGATTTGGATTTTTTTTGTAGAGAGCATTGCCGACGGCTTGAATAAGATGTGTCTTGCCAAGGCCGACGCCGCCGTAAATAAACAGCGGATTATAAGCATCGCCGGGACGAGCCGTTACCGCTTGGGCGGCGGCATAGGCGAGCTCACTGCCTTTGCCGACAACGAAACTTTCAAAGGTATATTTTGGATTGATAGGGAAGCCACCATTTGCGGGAGGCGCGGACGCGAAGCTGTTGGCCTGGCCGGCCTCGATCGGTGTTGTTACCACGGAGTCGGAGATTGCAGGTGTCATGATAATTACCTGTTCGAAATTTTTTATGTTGTCAATTTTGTATTCTAATTTTTTTATCGCCTTTGTAGAAATTCTCTCCAGTGATTTCACAATTTGCTGATGATATTTTTTTTCGAGCCAAGCCTTGGTGAAGGCGTTTGGTACGCAGATTAGTACCTGCCCTTGGTCAAACGATATTATTCCGGTATTTTTGAACCAGGTTACGAAGTTTGCTTTGGAAATTATTAATTCAAGTTCGGCGAGGACTGATTGCCAGATTTCGTTGTTGGTCATATTGAAGTTTATAAAGTTATCAAGTTATAAAGTTATCAAGTTTAGGTCTCTCAGACTTTACAAACTTTATAACTTTAAAACTTTCAACTGCGATGCAGTATAGCATTCCTTTGGCTAAGTAAAAACAATCTTTTCCAAAAAGAGTGGATAAGGTGTGTACAGAAAGTGGGTAACCTTACCTTGACAAGATCTCTCTCCAGGTCAACGAGTGGACTACCTCTCTCCAACTCTCTCCTCTGTGGAGGCAGAGAGGGGCGTTGAACCCTCGCCTCCACAGAGGAGAGGGCAGGGTGAGGTCCAGCTGGCTGTACTTGACTTATATCCTACTTTCGGGTAGAATATACACACTTTATTCATCTTCTGAAGATATGTCAACTAAACGAACCTATCAACCAAAGAAACGAAAGCGCGCTCGTTCTCACGGATTTATGCAGAGAATGAGCACGGTGGGCGGACGAGGCGTTCTCAGCCGACGTCGCGCCAAGGGTCGGAAGAAACTGACGGTTTCTGATGAAATTACCGGCAAACTACGCCGCTTCAAAAGCTGATAAAGATGGCCCTCTAGCGAGGGTCGTTTTTTTTGGGTATAATAGGTAGTACATCGAGGCAATTCCCCGCTTGGGCGGGGTAGGGGTGGGTTGGTCAACATTGGCGAACCCACCCCCGGCCTTGAGGCCGACCCCGCCCAAGCGGGGAATAATAATATGATTCCACAAGAAAACAGACTTACCAAAAAAAGAGACTTCAATTTGATTATTTCACACGGCCGCTGGGTTTCAGCGCCGGGTTTGAGTTTGAAAGCGCTAAATTTAGCTGAAAATCGTAATCTATTTCCAAAAAAAGAAGATCCGGATAAGTTCGAGAAACAGCTAAAAATAGCGTTTTCCGTAGGATTGAAATATTCAAAAAAAGCGGTAGAGAGAAATAGGATGAGACGTCAGATCAGTGAGGTGGTACGGTTGCACCTCAAAAATAGCGACCTCAAGCCTGGTTTTTATCTTCTGTTTACCGCTCAGCCTGCCATGAAAAATTATAATTTCGCTGAGATAAGTCAAAAAGTGAAGTTATTATTGAGGCAGGGAAAATTATTGCAGGACAAGTTGCCTTCGAACGACCAACCCACCCCTACCCCGCCCAAGCGGGGAATTCAACCGGGTGAACATAAAAAACTCCAGTAATTATGCAAAAAAATAAATGCCTAAATTTCCTCTTATTCTTGCCGAGAATGCCAATCTTAATTTTAATAAAAATTTATCAAAAGACTATTTCTCCCGACCATGGACCCTTAAAAAGATTGTTTTCTCCCGGCGTTTGTCGGTTTTATCCTTCGTGTAGCCAATATGGATACGAAATAATAAAAAAAAGAGGACTCATCATAGGGGCGTCTCTAACTATTTGGAGAATTTTAAGATGTAATCCGTGGTCAAAAGGCGGAATAGATAGGCCATAAGCGACTGGACATCACCCTGCCCTCTCCTTTTGTAGGAGAGGGGTTGGTGAATTTCCTTCTCCTTTAAGGAGAAGGCGAGGATGAGGTCCTGCAATTACCGTTCAATCTCAATCGTTTTATTTTTACTCGTCCCTCCCCGGACGATTTTTATTTTACTTTTTGCAACCTGAAAATATTCACTCAGAAGGTCGATGAGCGCGTCGTTGGCTTTGCCATCAACCGGCGCGGCGGTCAGTTTCACTTTGAGAGTGCCGTCGGCCATCTCGCCCATAACTTCATTTCGGGAGGAGCGGGGGAGGACGCGGCAATTAAGAATTTTCATTTAATTCTTTTCTAAATTTTTTCATTATTTTCAGATCGTCGGTTACTTTACCGTGTTCTGTTTCGATAATATAATCAACGTAGTGATTCTTCATAAAATTCATGATTGATTTGAAGCCACTGAGTCCGATCTTTCCGGTACCGAGGTGTTCGTGTCGATCTTTATGGCCGCTGAGCTCGATCATTGAATCATTGCAGTGAAAAAGTTTCAGGCGATCAAGGCCGATAGCATTATCAAAATTATCAAAAGTTTTTCCGACTGCTTCCGGCGTGCGAAGGTCATATCCGCTCGCGAAGGCGTGCTGAGTATCGAAGCAGATGCCGATGTTATATTTTTTTAGATTCGGATGGTTGATTATCTCCGCTACTTTCTCGAAGCTCGAGCCGATGATATCACCCGCTCCGGCTGAGATCTCAATCAGAAATTTGGTTGAGCCAGTGTAGCCGTCGAGGACCTTCGCGAGGCCGGCGACTACTTTGGTGAAGCCTTCACTTTCTCCGAGATCCTTGTAACTGCCGAGGTGGGCCATCATAAATTTGGCGCCAAGGAGACTGGAACGTTCGAGTTCCTCGCGGATTATACGGATTGAGCCGTGGTAGATTCGTTCGTTGGCGGAAGCAAAATTTATAATATATGGCGCGTGAACGTAGCAATTTGGAATGCCGGAAAGTTTACAGTTTTGCTTGAAAAGCTGGATAATGTCCGGTGTGAGCGGGGGAGTCGATCCACCCTGTGGTGAGCGCGTGAAGAATTGAAAAACCTCCGCGCCGATGGCGGCGGCGTTGAGCGGGGCATTGAAGACCCCGCCGGCGATAGAGACGTGTGCGCCGAAGAGCATAGTAAGTTACATTAATATGTTTAATTATATCATAAAACGCCCCGAGTGAGGCGTTTTAGAAAGGCAAATTATTTATTTTCCATTATTTTTTCTCTCAAAAAATCCACAACTTTCTTATTCTGTATCGTTGCCGCTACCGTATCGAGTACCTCCGGCTTCTTCAGATTTTCTTCGACATTTTTGTCGCCGGGGTAAGCTTCCTTGATAAGTTTGATTTCTTTGTCTAGGTCATCCTTTTCAACCTTAATATTATTTTGCGCGGCTACTTCGCGAGAGATCAACGCGGCCTTGGCTCGCTTGGTGGCGCCCTCTTCGAAGTCTTTGAAAATCTGATCCTGGGACTTTTTGATGTCTTCCAGATATTTTTCGATGCTAACGCCACGGCGGTCGAGATCGTGTTTGAGCTCATAAAACATTTTTTGTTTCTCGGAATCAACCAGAACTTCCGGCAATTCTTCGAAGGTACTTTTCTCGATCATCGCTTCGAGGATCGCGGCCTCGACGCGTTGATCCTCTTTGTGTTCAGCTTCACGGGAAATATTGGCGAGGAGGAGGGTCTTCAGCTTATCCATATTTTCCTGTCCGAGCTTCTTCGCAAACTCATCGTCGAGTTCAGAATATTTCAAAGTGAAAACTTCGTTTACTTTAATTTTGAAATCGACCTTCTTGCCGGCCAGGTGCTTCTGGTAATGTTCCTTCGGAAAGGGGAGCGTAAACTCTTTTATCTCATCTTTCTTCAATCCCACCAATTGATCGGCAAGCCCCGGGATGTAGTGGGCTTCGCTGAGGTATACCTGATGATTCTTGGCCTGCCCGCCTTCGACCGGAATTTTTTCAATAAACATTTCCATGTCGATAGTAACTTTGTCTTCTTTGGTGGCGCCTCCAGCTTTGACCTCTTCGGTCGGTTGCATTTTCTGGAGATGTCCGAGCGCTTCAGCCACATCAGCTTCGCCAACCTTTTTTGGCTCGGATTTAACCGAAATCGATTTTAGATCCGGCAGTTTAACTTTCGGTAGGAGAGCGGCGGTGGCGGTGAACTCGAGGTCGTTGCCAGGCGCAAGCTTCACAATTTTTATTTGTGGCATGCCGATCACGTCAGCCTTCTCGGTTTTTACCGCTTCGAAATAGTGTTTCTGAACAATTTTCTCCAGTGCTTCTTCCATTATTGGAAGCTCGCCGAGCTGTTCCTTGATGATTTCAAGTGGAGCTTTTCCCGGGCGGAATCCCTTGATGGCGGCGCGCTCGCTCATGCGGACGGCGGCGGCTTCAACATCTTTCTGGTATTCGATTGGTTTAACTGTAAAGGTAAACTCTAACTGTGATTTTTCCTGTTTTTTTACGGTGTAGGACATAATTATATTATTAAAAAAGTAGAGTGAGTGTAGCGAAAACCAGCTGATTTGTCAATATTAAATAACAAAAAACCCGCCCGATGGGGGCGAGTTTTGGAAGTTTGTGATTATTTTTTTTCTGGATTACTTATAGTTGGTCCCTTCATCCAAGCATCGATTAATTCAAGTTGCGCCGCTTCGTCCTTGTTGCCAAGGAAACCCTTGAGGGCAGTGACCATATTTTCGCCATCACCGGGAGATTCTTTTTCAATTAATAATCTGTATTCCTCTAGTTTATTTTTTACTTTTGGGCTAAGTTCTACAGCAGCGACCCGTTCAGATTTTTCTTCGTGTGTCTGTGAAAAAACGTTTTTGCCGTCCAAAGAAGCGTCGTGAGATTCACTACCGGCGAAAGCTCCGAGGGTTGCGGCTGCTATGGCCCCGAAGACACTTTTTTTGTTAATGAATGGTTTTTTATCATGTCTGTGTGGATCAAAACCCGGTTTTTCTGGCGGCATATATTTGAAGTAAAATTTATGTGTGTGAGTTGTGGATTCCCGATCTTGGTCGGGAATGACAGTGGTGAGTAGAGGGATTCCTCCACTCGCGCGAGCTCGGTCGGAATGACAGGTGAATCTACTTTATCAGAAGTCCGACAATAAGCAAAGCAACAATGTTCGCAACCTTGATCATTGGGTTGATGGAAGGGCCGGCAGTATCTTTGTATGGGTCGCCGACGGTGTCGCCGGTGACGGCGGCTTGATGCGCGAAGGAACCTTTGCCACCATGATTTCCCTGCTCAATATATTTCTTGGCATTGTCCCAGGCGCCGCCGCCAGTGGTCATCGAGATCGCGAGGAAGAGGCCAGTCACTATCGTACCGACGAGCAGGCCGCCGAGAGCTTCGATGCC
>JBBTSL010000133.1:0-4607 GCA_038064745.1 Patescibacteria group bacterium
AGACCGTGGCGAGCGAGGCGGGTCGGCGCGACGCAGTCGAACATGTCGATGCCGTGCTCGACAGCGATAAGTAAATCTGTGGGGTTTAGACCGATGCCCATGGCGTAACGGGGTTTACTTTCGGGGAGATGCGGCCTGACCCAGTCGATGATGTCGCCGGTCGCTTCCATGTTATAGCCGATCGATTCGCCGCCGATAGCGATGCCGTCGAAATCGAGAGACGCGATATATTTTGCCGATTCCTCTCGCAGATCTTTCGAGATCGCGCCCTGGATAATTCCAAACATATATCGTCGGTAGGGCAATTCCCCGCTTGGGCGGGGTAGGGGTGGGTTGGCTTGCAATCGTCTATGTTCCTCGAGACAGCGCCTCGCCCAGGTATGCGTCCGCTCCATCGCTTCTCGGGTATATTCCGGATTTGCGTCATCGGGCGTGCATTCGTCGAATGCCATGATGATATCGGCGCCGAGTTTGTGTTGAATTTCAATCGCCACTTCCGGTGTGAATGTATGTAGAGATCCATCGCGATGGCTGCGGAAGGTGACGCCGTCGTCGGTGATTTTGACGAGTGAGTTCGAGACCTCACCCTGCCCTCTCCTTTGAGGAGAGGGTTGTCCTTCGTTCCCTTCTCCTTCAAGGAGAAGGTTAGGATGAGGTCTTGCTTTCTTCGCCTTTTGAAGCCCCAAACTAAACACCTGGAACCCGCCGCTATCGGTCAGGATCGGCCGATCCCAGTTCATAAATTTGTGTAATCCACCTGCCTTCGCGATCACCTCTTCGCCGGGTTGAAGATGCAGATGGTAAGTATTGCCGAGAATAATTTGGGAATTGATGTTTTTCAAGTCTGCGCTGTCGAGAGTTTTCACGGTTGCCTGTGTGCCCACCGGCATGAACGCGGGTGTCAAAATATCACCATGATCGGTGGTGATAAGGCCGGTGCGGGCATTACTATTTGAATCTTGATGCAGTTTCTCGAAAAATGACATAGAGAACAGTATATCATGATTGAAGTAAAAAACAAGGTGTGATATTATGCAAACCCATATGATTGATTTCGAAAAAGAACTTAACAAAGAACAGTTGGACGTCGTACTTCATGGCGACGGACCATGTTTGGTTTTGGCCGGGGCGGGGAGCGGTAAAACTCGCACGATTATTTATCGGGTGGCGTATTTGCTTGAAAAAGGAGTTTCGCCGGAAAATATTTTGTTGGTAACATTCACGAATAAAGCGGCCAATGAGATGAAGGAGCGGGTGGTAAAATTAATTGCAGAGAGCAAAGGACGGCAAACCCCACCTAGCCTCCCCTTGGAAAGGGGAGGGAGCCAGACATTGTCTTGGTCGGGCACGTTTCACCATATTGCCTATCGAATTCTCCGACAGTACGCGCCACTGATTGGGTACGGAAATAATTTTTCGGTGCTCGACAGTGATGATAGCGAATCGATAATTAAAATCTGTATCAAAGAAAATCGCCTGGACAGCGCGCAGCGCTTCCCATCGGCCTCGAATGTTTTATCCGCGATCAGCTTTTCGCGCAATGCCAGCCGACCTCTCGCGGAAGTTCTGGAGGAGCGCTATCCGCAGTGGCAGATGTTCACTACTGAAATAGAACGGATCGCATCAGCCTACGAACGCCGAAAGAAAGAAGCCAACGCGATGGATTTCGATGATCTGCTTATCAATTTTCTGTTGCTGTTGAATGACCAGAAGATTCATGAAAAATTTGCCAACCAATTTCAATATATTTTGGTGGACGAATATCAGGATACGAATATCATTCAGGCCGCCATCATAAAAAAGTTGGCGAGCGTACATAAAAATGTCTTGTGCGTGGGAGATGACGCGCAGAGCATCTATTCTTTTCGCGCCGCGATGATTGAAAATATTTTGAAGTTTGAAAAAGATTATCCCGGAGCAAAAATTTTTAAATTGGAAACAAATTACCGTTCTAGCCAGGAGATTTTGGAGGTGGCGAACAATGTTATCGAGAAGAATCGCGAGCAGTATAGGAAAAATTTGAAGACCATCCTCCGAGGAGAGAAGCCCGAGCTATATCCGCAGATCGATCAGCAATCAGAGGGTCAGTTCGTGGCGGAGAAAATCGCCGACCTATTGAAAGCCGGCACTTCTCCTCGGGAGATCTCGGTCCTTTTTCGCGCTGCCCATCATTCGCAGATGCTTGAAGTTGAGCTGGTTCAGCGTGGGATTGAATACGATTACCGTGGCGGTATTCGTTTCTTCGAACGCAGTCATATCAAAGATATCTTGGCCTATCTCCGCGCGTTGAATAATGTTGCCGATTCGGCCGCTTGGCTCCGCCTGCTTATGCATGAGGAAGGGATCGGGCCGGTGGCAGCACAAAAAGTGATTGAGTCGTTGCGGGGGTTGCCGTCTGCAAATGTCGTGGTCGATACCGGGCGCGCTACGCTCTCCGGCAAAGCCCTGCAGGGTTGGGAAAATTTTGGCGCCATCTGGAGCAAGTTGCTGGCCGCGCCGCTGACTGTGCCAAGCGAACTTGTGAAAACAATTTTAGTTTCTCCATATCGGGATTATTTGGAGGCGGAATTTGTAGACAGCAAAGAAAGAATGCAGGACCTGATGCAGTTGGCGCTCTTTGCCGAGAAGTTTGACGATCTCGCGGAATTCCTGGCGAGCACGACCTTGCAGGAGTCATTCGCCCCTCCGACCTACCTCTCTCCGGCTCTCTCCTCTGTGGAGGCAGAGAGGGGCGTTGAACCCTCGCCTCCACAGAGGAGAGGGCAGGGAGAGGTCTCGCCGTTGGCTGGTACGGTCTCGGGGAAGGTTGTCCTCTCCACTATTCACCAAGCCAAAGGCCTCGAATGGGAAGCAGTTTTTATGATCAATCTTGCGAACGGTTCATTTCCGAGCGAACGTTCGTCGCGGGAGGCAAGAGGACTCGAGGAGGAACGCCGGCTTTTTTATGTCGCTGTAACTCGCGCCAAGAGAAAACTTTTTTTAACTTATCCGATGGCCGGGGGGATGTACGGAGATTTTCTTCCCGGTCCGAGCCGCTTTTTGGAGGAGATTAGCTCGGATGCTCTCAACGATCATTCGCTTTTATCTACTGACGTGACTGTATTCAATGATCCCTCAGCTGGCGTTGAATATATTAGTGAAGAAGCGCCGAAAAAGTTTAGCCCCGGAAGTTTCCTACGGGATATAAATGATTTATAGTTAGGCCGCTATCCTCTTCATGAAATCTTCCAGAATCTTATAGTATTCCTCAATCGCTTTCACCGACACCCACTCATCTGGTCCGTGAAGTCCTTCACCAGTCGGCTGGGAAATAATCACCGGCACATTATTGACGGTGAAAAATCTCGCGTCCGAAGATCCGTGTGAAAAAATTATTTTGGCATTGTTTCTGGTAACCGATTTGATTGCCGCTCGATAATGTTTTAGGGTCGGGCTTTCGGGGTCGGCCAAAAACATTGGTTCATTAAACATTACTTCAATTTGGATTTCCGGCGGGCAAATACTTTTGGCGCGTTCAATGATTTTTTCCGGCTGGTCCCTCTCAGTATATCGAATATCGCAGTGGGCTGTCGCGAGGTCCGACACCTGATTGATCGCCAACCCGCCTTCAATCTTGCCGACGTTGCAGGTAGTCACCCAGTGACCGTCTGGGTGCTCGTTATGCGGCGTAAAAAAATTTTCAAATTTAGGTAAAAAATTGTTGAGAAGGCCAATCGCGTTGACTCCATCCCAGGGCCGTGACCCGTGCGCAGCTTTGCCATGAGCGATAACTGCTAACTGGAGCACGCCTTTTTCCTTCACGACCAGGTTAAGATGGCTCTGCCCGCCATCCGGTATTACTACCGCTTCGGTCGCACCGTAGCCGCGCTCGACCAGACTGCCGACGCCGTTTATGCCACCGATCTCTTCATCGCCGGTGAGTAGGAGGCCGAAATTTTCATTGGTTTTGAAATTATTTTTTGTATATTCAATCAGGACGGCGTCGCCGCTTTTCATGTCGAGGCTGCCGCGACCGATAAGTTTGTCTCCTTCGAGTCGGGGAGTAAACTGTTCGTCTCTACCCTCAACGATATCTAGGTGCCCACAGAGCAGGACGGCCGGCTTCGTAACTCGCCCTACATAAAGAGACAGTTTATCGTTGAAAACAAAACGCTTCGATTTAATTCCGGCCTCAAGCAAATATTTTTCCACGAAATCAAAACACTTCGCGAGTTCCTCCGGACGATCGGAGGTCGAGCGGAAGAGCATTAGTTGTTGGGTTAGATTGGTTAAATTTGATTGCATAGTAAGGCTATCTTATCAGCTTCACTCTTTCTTTTCCAGTCAAACAAGGCTGCAGCTTGACATATATCTAAAATATAGCTAAGATATATACATCTTAAATCATTCATTTTTAATTTATGGTTACGCAGGTAATTTTCAAAATTGATAAAAAACTCAAGGATAAAGCCATGGCTAAAGCGCAAAATGAGGGGATTGCTTTCTCTTCGGTCCTTAAATTTGCCACCAAGGCCTTTGTTGATGGTGATTTTGAATTGGGCTTGGTTGGTAGTGGCAGTGAAAAGTTTAATGCGACTACGAGTCGGGAAATAAAACGCGCCTTGGCG
>JBBTSL010000134.1:0-7256 GCA_038064745.1 Patescibacteria group bacterium
GTTGAGCTATTTACAATGACATTGATCGCGCGTGGCGCATCATTGTCCTGATCAGAATAAATAATTTTGAAAGTAGGTTGGGCGGGTAAAAATATTGTAGAAGTTCTGATTCCAGTCGGAGTGTCGGTGGTGAATGAAAGCGCGGGCGGATTATTAATTGTAGTGGTCGGAACTATCGAACTGGGATCACCAGAGTAAACCTTAAACAGCATATCGCACGATGCTCCCAAACTGTCGGCATATTTTTTAAATCCATAATAACTGTACGTTTGGCCATCAGAATAATTTTGGCTTGTACCGAGATAGTTGCAGTTGTTATACATATTTTGCAGCACGCTCGTAGGCTCAATCCCTAAATTTGACGCTTCATTCAAAAGGAAGAAATAGTTAGCGCTGCTGCTGACTGCCACTGCACTATCCAAAGTAAAATTTACCCATCTATAATATAACCCGTCATCCGGCCCACCCTCGTGGTTGGAAAAACAATTTGCGTTATATGGGATCATCGCGTTGAGGTCGTTTGCCGAGAATACCTTTGATGCCAGCGGAGTTTGGCAGCCGGCATAATAGTTACTTGCTGCTGAAGCGCAGAGCGACAGGGTCTTTGGTTTTGTGAAATTGGCGACCCGGCATAATTTTAATCCAACCGATCTAAAGGCGGTGGTGGTTGAGCCAGTTTTAAATGTTTGCCCCCGTCCGGTTTCATTAAAATACCGCACCATCCACTCTGACCAATCGGTGTTTGGAGCGAAGGTAATATCCGGTGTGGTAGTCGCGGCGAAAGCGAAATTTGGAGTTAAAATAAAAAACGCGGCCGTGATGGCGCCGATCAGTATCCTAAAGCGATTAATTTCCATAGGGGAAAAAAGAAAAATTAATTCGCCATGATTATAACATGGTGAGAAATAAATACAAGGCCTGACCGACCCTATACCCCTCTCTCCGTCTCTCCCCTAATGTAGGGGAAAGAAGCTTAGGAATCGAATCGATGCGACTGACAGATTTTAAATTCCCGAAGGCAATGCTTTTGCATTTCTCCTGGTTATTACGCCCTTACCCGTTTTGGCCTCAATCTGTTTGCGCGCATTCCCGGCTATAGTACCGCCTTCGCGCGCTACAATTTTATTTTCATCCAAATTTTTCGGCTCGCGTTTTCCGGAAATTTCCGTAGTTGCTGTTTCTGCCAACATATTCAAAACCAATTCCAGGTTGGTCATATTATCACGCAGATTTTCCTTCTTCAGATCCTTTAGTTTTTTGTATTCCTTGGTTGTCATACCGGTCCATGCCTTCGTGATTTCATTCGTGAGGATAGCAAACTCTACTCCTTCCTTAACACCGCGATTTTCCCATTCATCCGTGAGGGCTTTGCGAATTTCTATGCTTTTAAGACGTTGGTTTATCCACTCACGGCTGTAACCTTTTTGAAGATAGGTTTTCAGAGCGCGACTGATGGCCAATTCCGGATCAGCGGTTTCCTCCAACCGCTCATAACCAACACGCGCCAACCAAAGCTTAAACGGTTCGGCGTTTGGCGAAGGAATTGATTGAATTAGTCGTAACATTACTTCGGTATCTGCCGCATCCGTAAGGCGCATTTTGCCGTCCGGAGCTATCATTTTCAAAGCGTGACATTTTGTCACGGTTTCGTTTCCGCCCTCTTTGAGAAGCCTTTCCTTTAGTTTTCTCCAATATACTACAGGGTCAACGCTTTTGGTTAAGACAGCGATAATGTCAGAAACTGAAAAATACCACAGTTCATTTTCCTCATCCCAATGACGACGAATTTCATTACCCTCAAAAATAGCTACTGCTTTATTATTGTTAGACATATTTTTTGTTTATTACACCACCAACAATACATTATTTTTTTTAAAAAATCAACCGGCAGACGGGCTACTTCCTAAACTCTCGCGCCTATGTTAGACTAAGGCCACTATAAATATTATGACCACCCCACAGCAAATTCTAAAGACAAAATTCGGTTATGATTCGTTTCGGTTTGAGCAGGAGAAGATCATTAATACAGTTTTGAGGGGGCAGGATGCGTTTGTGCTAATGCCGACGGGTGGAGGGAAGTCGCTGTGCTATCAGATCCCTGGAATATTGCTCGACGGGATGACGGTGGTAGTGTCGCCACTCATCGCGCTGATGAAAGATCAGGTGGACGCGCTTCGCATCAACGGGATCAAGGCGGCCTATCTAAACTCTTCACTAACTCCCGACGAACGCGCGAAAATTTTTCAGGAACTCAATCGTGGCGAACTGAAATTTCTCTATGTCGCGCCCGAGCGGCTCTATCACCCTGATCAACAATTTATTTCTTTTCTAAAAAAAGTAAACATTTCACTATTCGCGATCGATGAGGCGCACTGCATCTCGCATTGGGGGCATGATTTCCGGCCGGAGTACCGGATGTTGTCGTCGCTCAAAAAAGAATTTCCAACTGTGCCAGTAATAGCGCTCACCGCCACCGCCGACAAGCTGACGCGCGAAGATATATTAAATAAATTACAACTAAAAAATCCCGGCGTATTTGTATCGAGTTTCAACCGCCCGAACATCAACTACTACATCGAACCAAAAAGAGGGATGTACGATCGGCTCACCACCTATCTCAATCAGCGTCGCGATGACTCCGGAATAATCTACGTCCTGTCGCGCGCTTCGGCCGAGAGACTGGCGTCGAAGTTGGCCGGGGACGGCTTCTCGGCCAAGCCATATCACGCGGGACTGACCGGCGAACTGCGGCAGAGGCATCAGGACCTGTTCCTGAAGGACGACGTGAAAATCATCGTCGCCACCATCGCGTTTGGTATGGGCATAAACAAATCCAACGTCCGCTTCGTCATCCACGCCGACCTGCCCAAAAATATTGAAGGCTACTACCAGGAGACCGGCCGCGCCGGACGCGACGGACTACCGAGCGACGCGCTTCTGTACTACAGCGCCGGCGATGTCTACAAACTCCAGCAATTCGCGCAAGTCGAAGGCAATCCCGAGCAGTCACGCATCATGCTGGGCAAGCTCAGCCAGATGGCCGGCCTATGCGAGGCCAAAGTTTGCCGACGAAAAATAATCCTGAATTATTTCGGTGAAGCGCATGATGGCGCGTGCGCCAGCTGTGATATCTGTCTGCCGAAAAAGGAAGTCGCACTGACCGAGAAGGCCTATGAAAAAGATTTGTTCACAGAACTAAAGGCTCTACGCAACCGTCTCGCGCGCGAAGAAAATGTCCCGGCCTACATCATCTTTTCCGATGCCACCCTACTCGAGCTCGCGACCTACCTCCCGCAGACTGAATTTGAAATGCGAAAAATATCCGGCTTCGGCGAAGTGAAGCTCGCGAAATACGGCCAGCTTTTCCTAAACGCAATCCGGTCATACTCTGTAACGCGCGGTCTGTCCTCCAAAATATCCGAGAAAATCCCCAAACGCGAACGCCGCATCAAGACCGACCACGAGACCGACACCAAAGCGGCTTCATTAGAACTTTTTAAACTTGGAAAAACGATCCCGCAGATTGCCACTCTCCGCGACCTCGCCGCGAGCACCATCGAATCTCACCTGGCATATTACGTCGAAGCCGGCCAACTAAACGTGACCGACCTTGTCCCTGCCGCGAAGATCCCCGTCATCACGAACGTCGTGCAGAGGTTGGGTTCGTATCCGCTGTCACCTTTGAAAGAAGTATTGGGCGAGAGCGTGAGCTACGGGGAGATCCGGGCGGTGATTGCGCATCTTCGTCGAAATCCATAATCCCGCTCCCTCCCCTTTCCAAGGGGAGGCTAGGTGGGGTTTGCCGTCCCTTGCGACTCGAAACCGTTCGAATCGTCACGCATGCGCAGAGGAAGGCAAACCCCCTCTCGCTCCCCCTTGGTGAGGGGGAGGGGCGAATGGAATTATTTACCTATACAGCAACTCATGCTTGCGAAGCTCCTTTTTAATTTCAAAATAATTCGGGATAATCTTGCCGACTAGCGCCCAGAATTTCATAGAATGATTAAATTCCTTCAGGTGGCACAGCTCATGCGCAATAATATAATCCTGATGTATCGGCGGCAGAAATAAGATTTTGTAATTGAAATTTAAATTTTTATTTCGCGAACAGCTCCCCCAGCGAGACTTCTGATTTTTGATAAAAATTTTGTTGAAAGAAAAGTCGTACGCCTGATTATAAAATTGAATTCGCCGAGTCACGAGAGCGAAAGCCTTTTCCTTATTTTCCAAATAGTTCCGAGGCGAAAATATCCGGACCGCTCGGCGCGGAGTACTCTTGAAAAACTTAATTTTATCAAAAATCCATTGTTTTTTATCGCTGATAAACTTCTCGATCAATGATGCCCGAATTCCAAAAGGACTGGTGAGGACACCACCACCGTCACATGACACCGTGAGGCGAAGCCGCCTGGCTCGCTTACTTTTCCTGTGTGTATATGTGAACTCTTTGTCCATGCGATTTTTAATTACATCTCCCCACGCCTCCCCTTTTTCAAACTCGATCGCATTACCTTCCCCTCGATCCTCCGAAGTTTAGACGCTCTAGTCGGCCTCGTCGGCCGGCGCCTCTTCGGCACCTTCAGCGCCTCTGCGACGAGTGAACGCAGACGTGCCACGGCTGACTCACGATTCTGGGATTGAGAACGCTCCTCCTCGGCCATTACCACGAGCTCATCGTTACTATTTATCCGATTTACGAGTTTAGCTCGAACTCTCTCCTTCTCCTCCCACGACAAAACCTGCGATTTATCAACTTGCCAATGAATTATCGCTTTGGTAGAAGTCTTATTCACATTTTGCCCGCCTTTGCCTCCCGATCTGGCAAAGGTAATTACAAATTCATTATCAGGAATATAATGATTGCCCATATTATTTTCTAGCTACATGAGTGAAATGAATTTATTCATTTCCGAGTATGCGACGAAAATATGTGGCGAAGCCCATATTTTTCTGACTTCACAAAACTTCGGCCGACCACCTCGCCGATCAAGGTACCGATGATCGCTCCGGCCGCCCCATCAGAGAACCAGTGAATATTCGTCGAGATGCCGATGCCAATATAGAAAGCGTAGGCGATCAGAAAATAACGAAAAAGTCGTTTCCTCGGATACAATATATATAGCGTCACCGCCATCGCGAAAGCCACCGTCGTGTGAGTGGATGGCCAGCCCCAAAATACTCCGCCGCGCAAAATTCCAAAACGAAATCCCCCGCTATCATCCAAAAGTTGGCCGGTAAAATGAAGCGGTGGCTGAATACGGCCGGTGAAAACTTTATAAAATCCTGAAATGATAAAGCCCAACAGCTCAGCCTGGATGACCGCCACCGCTGACATAATAGTTTTCCTGTTTCGAATCAGCGAACCAAGTGCAATAAAAAATAACGGCCCGAATAGCGGCACCAGTCCGCCGATGGCTGCCGCCGGAAAAAGGAACGACTGCAGGGTCGGATTTCTGGTCGCCACAAAAAAGCGCCAGTCGAAACCCGTCGCCACCAGCAGATACGTCAAAGTTATGGCGCCGAGGTGCCATAGCAAATAATACTTCGAGAAACATCCTACTAAATTTTTCTCGAGATGGAAGATAAAAGAGCGCATGAAATTAATTCCTTATTTAGGAATTGTAACAAGAAACCGACTGGCTGGCAAACTATTCGATCTTGATTATTTTGTACTCGACCTCGCCGGTCACCAGCTTAACGAGCACATTATCGCCACTCCTCCTGCCCATCAGGGCGACACCGAGCGGAGAATTATGAGAAATAATATTATTCTTTGGGTCAGATTCCTCCGAGCCAAGGATCAGAAAAGTTTTCGCCGCTTTACCTCTCGCGATTGTAACCTTATTGCCAAGCTGAACCGTGTTCGAATTCTTATCCGGCTGAATTATCTCCGCATGATTCAGTTGCGAGTTTAATTTTGTGATCGCGCCGATTATCCCACGCAAGCGCCCCTTCGCGAGCTGATATTCGACATTCTCGGAGAAGTCGCCGAGCTCCGCCAGCTGACTGACCTCCGCCGCGGCGGCCGGCTGAATCTTCTTCAGATGCGCAAGTTCTTTCTCAAGTTCAGCAAATTTCTCCTTGGTGATAAGGGGATCGGTCTTCATCTGACTGAATTTTCCGGGCTTTCGATATGGTATTTGCATAGACTTGTCACCACCTAATTATACTCTAAATACAACAAAAAACAAGGCCCTTCGGCCTTGTTTTTTTATAAATATTAATTTGTGCTTACTGTCTCGACAATGCTGGTGCCAGTCTCATCAGAGGCAACTGTCAAGCCCAGAGTGCGGCCGGCTTTCGAAGCGTTGAGGCTAACTGTCTGATCAAATTGGTTTGTCGCCTCGATTACCCAGCCTTGCGCGACCAGCTCCCTCTTGTAGTAATCCGCGACGATCGCCCCCGCCTCAGCTGTCTGCAGCATCACTGATATTCCACCCTTGCCATCAACCGGGTTGGTAACGCTAGAGAATGTCACGGATGCCCCTGGATAGGCCGGCGCGTCGCTCGGCCAGCTCTCGGGTAAACTGCTCTGCTCACCAATATTTACAGAGCCATCCTTGGTCCGCACTTCCATATTTTTACCTTCGTCATCAATCTTAACCTGGCCGCCCGTGGCCGTTTCTAGCGCTGTCTGCGCTGCTTTCTGCCCACAACCAAACCCAGCCAGCAATAACGTTCCGGCTATTGCAAATATAATTTCCTTCCGCATATGTACTCAATACTAATAATTAAGCGTAATAAAATTATACCAATAAGTAATTAGTCCGTCAAACAAAAAACCCCGTGGCACGGGGTTTCAGGGTTAAAAAATGACGGACTGCTACGAATTAGTTGGCGGAACGATACCCGGATTTCGATGGTGTATTTACATAAACCTGGTCGCAATTAGCGGAAGCTTGCGCGCCATTGCAGACCTTCAGAGTGGCTTCGCCATAATAATACGGCGAAACGCTGATCACGACATAATTATCCTTAACGCGCACCGGCACCATCCACATATTTGAAGCGGCGGTAAGATTCGGAGCATTGACCGTGCGCAACCAATAAGTTTCGCCGGGCGCGATGGTCAAAAATTTTTCCGTAACCCAGTAGCCTCCCGAAGCGCTGGCAGTAGTGACTGGGGCGGAGGGGGGTGTCGCGGCTGGTATGGTCGGAGTTGTTGCAGGAGTAACGTACGTCGCAACCGGAGCGGCAGCGGTAACATTTACTTTGACAATGCTACAGATCAAACTTTGATTGCAAATTTTCACATT
>JBBTSL010000135.1:0-7059 GCA_038064745.1 Patescibacteria group bacterium
AAATAAGTTCGTCTATTTTGCCGAGGTTATCGATCACCCCGTCTACAATTTGCATGGCAAATTCTTTCTCTTCCATGCCGTGGCCAAATTCCACCAGATTATGCTCGACGATTATCGGCAAGATTGCTGTCGGGTTACCCTTAAAATCCCATTCAAATAGGGATTGCATGGCAACGGAACGAGCAAGGTGCCGATTGGGCATAAAGCGATTATTAGTAGTAAATAGTAAGTAGCAAGTAGTAGGTTTTTTGCTTACTACCGCTTACCAAGCCTACTCAGCTTATTTCTTGGCCACCTTTTTGTCTACCTTCATTACTTGGCGGCCACGATAGGTGCCACAAAAACCACAAGCGCGGTGGGGCAAGATTGCCTTCTGGCATTTCGGACAGGTGCCCATGGAATTCTCCGTGAGGGCGATGTGAGTTAGGCGGCGGCGTTTGTCGCCGGATGTGCGTCTATGACCGGGAAGACCCATACAGTTGAGCGGTTAAATGGTTTAAAAAAGGTAATAATCATTACCAAAAGTAGTCATAATTTACCTTAAAAGCAAAGTTTTGTCAATTGGTTGCCTTTACTATGCCACTTTTGTTTGTTAGTATAGCCAAGGAAATCGTTGTAATTAGTAAACTTTTGTGGAAATCAAGCAAATTAATAATCAAACCGAATGGGACAGCTGGCTGAATGCGCAAAATGCCTCGTTTACCCAGAGCTGGGAATGGGGCGAGATTTTGATTGCCGAAGGAAAAATAGTGGAAAGGCTGGCGGTGATAGACGGTGGAAAAATTCTTGCGGCGGCGCAGATTGTTTTTTCCAGCGCCTTGGGTTTTAAATATGCTTTTTGCCCGAAAGGGCCGGTTAGTGAAAAATCAAAAATCCGAAATCCGAAATCCGAAACAAATCCTAATAACGAAATTGCGAAATACTTGAAAACAAAAAAGTGTATTTTTTTTAGGTTTGAGCCAAGTGTCATTCAGGGCAGTCCCCGCTTGGGCGGGGTCGGCCTCAAGGACGGGGGTGGGTTCGTGAACGTTGACCAACCCACCCCTACCCCGCCCAAGCGGGGATTCGGAGCGACAATAAAAAAAACCATCGACGTGAACCCAAGGGCGACTACTATATTAGCTTTGGATAAGTCCGAAGATGAACTGCTTGAAAAAATGCATACAAAGACAAGGTATAATACTCATCTCGCCGAAAAAAAGGATTTGAAAATTTCACATGAGAAAAATTTTGAAGTATTTTGGAGTTTGATGCAGGAGACCGGCCAGCGCGACGGATTCAGGTTGCATGATAAGAAACATTATGAAGTAATTTTTCAATCTTCACTCAGCCGCCAGCTCACGGCATTTCAACATGATAAGCCGGTGGCGACGATGATTTATGTATCATTTGGAAATACCGCCACCTATCTCTTCGGCGCTTCGGACTACGAACACCGCGCGCTGATGGCGCCGTATTTGCTTCAGTCTGAGGCGATAAAGATGGCGAAGCGGGAAGGTAATAAATTTTATGATTTTTTTGGCATTGCGCCGCGCCTGGCGGTGTCGGCGACCGAGAAGAGGTCGGAATACCGATATGACGAAAAACATCAGTACGCCGGCGTCACGCGATTCAAGCTTGGGTTTGGCGGAGAAACGGTCGAGCAGCCGGGTACCTTCGACTTGATTATTTCACCTTTCAGATATAGGATGTATGAGCTTCTGCGTCGTTTGCGTAGATTTGTATAAATGCCCTCGTATTTCAGTGGATAGAATGTCTCCCTCCGAAGGAGACGGCGTGCGTTCGATTCGCGCCGAGGGCACAGCGGCAAAGCCGCAGGTTAAAGTTATAAAGTTTAAAGGTAAAAGAATATATGGGACGAGCGGTAATTAACCTTGAAACTTGATAATTTTAACCTTTATAACTTTTCAAACCTTCACATATGCCCGATAAATTCACCGCCACCTGGGTTTCGCACACATCAATCAGTGATTTCCTTCGCTGTCCGCGCGCGTATTTCTTGAAAAATATTTATCGCGACCCAAAAACTAATCACAAGGTTAAATTAATGGCGCCGGCGCTCGCGCTTGGGCAGGCCGCGCATGAGGTGCTGGAGTCGCTCTCCACACTTCCCAAAACTAGCAGATTTTCAGAATCATTGATCGCGAAATTTGATCGGGCTTGGGAAAAGGTTAAAGGAAAAAAAGGCGGGTTTCTGCAGGATGATGTCGAATACAAATATAAAATGCGAGGACAGGAGATGATGCGCCGCGTGATGAACAATCATGGTCCGCTGGACGGCCTCGCAGTGAAGATCCAGATGGATCTGCCGTATTTCTGGATTTCGGAGGAGAAGAATATTATTTTGTGCGGTAAGGTGGACTGGCTCGAATATCTGCCTGAGTCGGACAGTGTGCATATTATTGACTTCAAGACCGGTAAAACTGAGGAGGATGAAGGTTCATTGCAGCTGCCGATATATTTGTTGCTTGTAAATCACTGTCAGAAACGCGAAGTTTCGAAGGCGAGTTACTGGTATCTGAGTTCCAATGACACGCTGACAGAAAAAAAATTACCGGATGCAGAAACAGCTTTCAAAAAAGTTCTCGCGATCGCGGAGCAGGTGAAGGTGGCGCGACAAGTCGGCAGTTTCAAATGTCCCGCCGGCGAGGATGGTTGCTGGACCTGCCGGCCGATGGAAGCGATCCTCCGGCATGAGGCGGAGTTTGTCGGTAATGATGAATACAAGGCGGATGTTTATATTTTAAATAAGGAGGAAGGGGAAAATCGCGAGGGGTTGATTTTGTAATTTACCAATCATTGGAAATTGGGGTTTGGCTGAAATTGTAGTATAATATGGACGATGTCACGATTACATTTACAAGGTTTAACGGATAAGGAGGCAAGGAAGGCCTTGTTTAAGTTTGGAAGAAATCAAATCGTAGCGAAGAAACGCCACTCAGCTTGGCGTCTTTTTTTTAATCATTTCCGCAGTCCGTTGATTATTATTCTGCTGGTGGCCGCCGCTCTTTCGGGTCTGTTTGGCGAAAATCGAAGCGCAATCTTGATTACAATTATTATTTTTCTAAGCACGCTCCTGAATTATTATCAGGAGCAGAAATCCAGCCATGAAGTGGAGCGCCTCCAGGAGAAAATGTCCCTGCAGGCGACGGTAGTTCGCGGTGGCATTAAGAAAGATATCAGCGCCGAGTTGGTGGTGCCAGGAGACGTGGTATTTCTATCAGCCGGGGATATTATTCCGGCGGATGGCGGACTGCTCTCATCAGAAAGTTTATTCGTCAATGAGGCCCCGCTCACGGGCGAGAGTTATCCGGTAGAGAAGTTGGCCGGGGAGGATGCGTCAAAAAAAGAAAAAATTGTTTTCGCCGGCACCACAGTTGTCTCGGGATCGGCTTACATCGAAATAAAAACCACCGGCAGTAATACCGAGTTTGGCAAAATTGCGGCTAGTTTGGAGGAGGCGGATGCGCCCAATGCCTTCGAGAAGGGCATAGACGGGTTTGGGTACTTGATACTTAAGGCGACGGTGTTTGTAGTGATTACGGTTTTCCTCATTATCGTTTTCAAGCCATTACTTTTCGGAATTCCGCTAAGTCGGGAAAGTCTTGTTCAATCTTTAATTTTTGCAATCGCGATCGCCGTTGGCCTCACTCCGGAGTTGTTGCCGATGATAATGAGTCTGAATATGGCGAAGGGATCGCTCCGAATGGGGAAGCATGGCGTGATCGCGAAGCGGCTTAGCGCGATCCCGGAGTTTGGCAGTATCGATATCCTTTGCACTGATAAAACCGGTACGTTGACGGAGGGGAAAATTACCCTGGTGAAGTATCTGGATGTCAGGGGCAAGGAGTCAGAGTCGGTATTGCACTATGCTTATATGAACAGCTTCATGCAGACCGGGTTGAAAAATCCATTGGACGACGCGATCCTGAATTTCCGGCATCTCTCGGTTCGCGATTATCACAAATTACAGGAGATCCCGTACGATTTCTATCGCAAACGGATCTCGGTTGTTGTAAATCATAACGCGCAGCATGAGCTCGTGACCAAGGGTCAGCCGGAGGAAATTCTCAAAATTTCGACGCATTATCTGGATGGCGGGGTGGTACGTAAGATCGACGAAATATTTCTGCAAAAATTTTCCAGATTGTATCAAAGTTTGAGCGAGAACGGCTTCAAAACTCTCGCGGTCGCGAGCAAAGTTTTCACAGACAAGAAGCATTCGTACGGTAAAGGCGATGAGAAGACTCTGACGATGCTTGGTGTCGTCGGTTTCTATGATCCGCCCAAACACACCGCCGCTGAAACAATCAAGATGCTTTGCCATAATGGCATCGAGGTGAAAATTATCACCGGGGACAATGAACTCGTAACCAAGAAAACCTGCGATGACATCGGCCTTAGCGTGAAAGGCATCATGGTTGGGGATGATATGTTGCAGATGAGCGATGAAACCCTGGCAAGGAAAGCGGAGGAGAATACCATCTTCGCGAGATTCTCTCCGGACCAGAAACGCCGCGTAATAGTGGCACTTCGCTCTCGGCAGCATGTGGTGGGCTACCTCGGCGACGGTATCAATGACGCGCCATCCTTGAAGGCGGCCGACATCGGCATCACGGTGAGTAATGCGGCGGACGTCGCTCGGGAGTCGGCGGACGTGGTGCTTAGCCATAAAAGTTTGTACCAGCTTGGCGAGGGGATCATCGAAGGCCGGATGACGTTTGGCAACACGTTGAAGTATCTGATGATGGGCCTAAGCTCGAATTTCGGAAATATGTTCAGCCTAATCGGCGCGGCGATCGCGTTGCCGTTTCTCCCGATCCTGCCGTATCAAGTTCTGCTGAATAATCTTCTCTATGATTTTTCTCAGACCACCATTCCGTCCGATCACGTCGATGAGGAGTATCTGCTCCGGCCGAAGCGGTGGGATCAGAAATTTATGAAAAAGTTCATGATTGTCTTCGGGCTCATCAGCTCGGTATTTGACCTCACCACCTTCTATGTTTTATTTTCCGTATTTCACCTGCCGGCGGCTTCATTCCAGACCGGCTGGTTTATCGAGTCGCTCGCCACGCAGACCATCGTCATCTTCAGCATACGAACGCGTAGATTTTTCCTGAAGTCGAGGCCAAGCCGTTATCTGGTTATTACGTCGCTTTTGGTGGTGTCATTTGGTTTTTTGATTCCTTATACATTCATCGGCGATTATTTTAATTTCGAACCTCTGCCAGCCAAAGTTATCATGACCATCGCCGGCATTGTCGTCTTATACTTGGTAGTAGTCGAGTCGGCCAAAGCTATTTTTTATCGCCTCATGCCGAAGGAGGAGCAAGTTAAAATTTGTTAAAAATATTTTAAAAAATCACTCCGAAATTGGAGTGATTTTTTTGTTGCGTGTGGTGAATGACATCCGAACTCTTTTAATTATTCAGGGCGAATAATCGTGGTTATGGTAATTTCACGACCATCTCGCATAAATTGGCCTTTTGTTTGTGTCATTTTTTGAACAAAAGTACGCCTATCTGAAAGAGAAAAATTCGGGTCAAAAATGAAGAATATAATTGCTTCACAATCTAAATTTGCAGAATACTTCATTATGTCGTCGTGAAGCTGCTTTTCCACCGATTTCACATCTTTCGATTCATATACATACTTTGCCTCTAACACGGTTTTTGATAACGGGAAGTAAAGATCCTTGATTGCAAAACTCGCAGCCGCTTTAGCACCCGGATCTTCAAATGTTAAGGTTGGAAAAGATGGCTTAAGCATTACAAAAAGCAAATCCTGTACATCAGCTTCTGAATTGATGGTCATTACGCTCCCTTTTAACCTTCTTGAATTTAGATAGGCGAAATTATCACCAAAACACTCAAGGTGAGTGAGTATTTTTTCGAACTCTGATCCCTTTACCAAAGGCTCAAGCTGGGTGTTGGTTGAAAATAGACCGTCTATTCTCTTCTTTTTTTGTACCCAGCCCAAAACTTGGTCTTCAAAGTTGTTATCCGGCATTTTCGTCAATTAAGTATGTCCTCATATTTTTGAAGATGGATTCATACTGTTCAGGTGTGGCGTTCCCAGGAAGCTCAATTTGGATATTTATATTCAAGGCTGGAAAACCGCCGATGAATTTCTTGGTGGGTTTGTGATTTTTTTTATCCTCAAGATCAGCAGCATCAATATCCGAATTCGTTTCATTTATCTTAGGGCTTTCGCCTCCAAGCTCCTCCAGCGCGTGTTCTATTGATAACACTCGCTCTTTACCACTTGCTTCCTTAATCAATTTTACACTCCGACCGGTATTAAGTAATATTTTCAAACACTCTGTCGCCCGATCTTCAGGCACTCCATTTCCTTTAAGGAAATCAATCGCTGCTGCTTCTGATGGAAGGCCATTCCCGCCATACTCTTCAAAAAAATTCTTAAAAATTGGCACTGACATGACCGCATCTAGTTTTGACTGGGCGTCGTTAGAACTTACAATACTTTTCCCACGTTCCGTTAATTTAAGCAATTCATTCATGTAGCCTCCCTCTGTTAAACCATAACCAGATGAAGCGGTGACGAGCATTCGACTTGAACCACTGTCGGGACTTTTTTTAATAGTATCAAAAAGGGTAACACGTCTCATGGGTTTTCCTGAACTATGGTCGTTTATAGTTTTTGCTAGCACAGACGCTTCCTCGAGAGTATAAGTCGGAAAAAGTGATTTTCTTGACATAATATAAAGTACTAATAATTAAGTTAAACTGAAAACGGGTGGTGGCGACGACAAGAATTGGCCGCCACCCTCCGCGACAATGATCGACTATTTTTTTCTCAGGGCTTGGCGGACCTGATTGAGGGAGTTAACTCCAAGTTTGTCCTCCAATGTTCCAAGCTTGGTGTTACCGTTGATTCCCTCGAACTCAGAATATTCGTCCTTCAAATTCTTTACGAGGGAGTCGGCGCGCTCCTTACGGAATCTGCCGTCTACATTGCGGCTGTGTTTCGGTAATGACATATAGGGGATGATTAAATTAATTCTGTTGAAAAATTTTCGGTTTGCAAGCAATAGTTTTA
>JBBTSL010000136.1:0-8300 GCA_038064745.1 Patescibacteria group bacterium
ATTTTCAACTGATCGCCATAGGAAAAGGCCGGATACAATCTATTTTTCAAAATTGCGCGCCCTGTCGCCGACGAACCATCCACCGAACTGACACTTACAATATACGTCATACCATCAATCTTCTGCTGAGGCTCATCGGCCACTATCCCGACAATATCGACCGAGCGACCATTGTAATAACATAGTTCCGAAGAATTGCGGCAATCAGGAATAGTTAACGAGAAACGCCACAAACCAAAAGTTAAACAAATTATGCCGAAAATAATAAATCGAATCCGCAAATTGCGCCAAAAAAATATCAGGATGGAAAAATAAAGGAACAAAGACAGATAAAGATAATACGCGCTGCCGGCCGGAAACGCTGACAACGACGCAATTCCGCTCCCGGCTATAAAGCAAAAACAAAACGTGAGGAACGTTTTGCTTTTTGATTTTATTATTCTTTGTAACCAATCATTCATAGCCCCTAAACCACCACGCTCACCAGCTTCCCCTTGATATAAATTATTTTTTTCGGTTCTTTGCCTTCCAGCCATTTCTGAACCTTTTCACTCTTCATTATGAGTTCCTTCACCGCCGCCTCGGAAATTTCCGACTCCACTTCAATGGTATCGCGAACTTTACCATTAATCTGAACTGCTAGGGTAAAGGTCTCAGATTTTGCTAATTCAGAATCATATTTTGGCCACACCTCAGTGAAAATTGATTTCTTATGACCAAGCGCTAACCAAAGTTCCTCCGCGAAGTGCGGGGCAAACGGGGCGAGGATCTGAACGAACAAGGCGAAATTTTCTTTGGAAATTTTTTCCTGCTTCGACATCTCATTGGCAAGTTCCATCATCTTTGCGATGGCGGTGTTAAACCGCATCTCCTCAATATCGTCGCTAACTTTTTTTATCGTCTGATGGAGAACGGTTATCAATTTTGAATTTTGATCCTTGGGATTTGTTTGGGATTTGGAAATTGGGGATTGGGATTTTGGGGACATTCCCATATCTAATTTATCTTGAAGATGCCACACCCTATCCAGGAACCGACGTGCTCCGATTAATCCCTGCGTGCTCCAAGCGACCGCCTGCGCAAAAGGCCCCATGAACATTTCATAGATGCGAAGCGAGTCAGCGCCATACTGGTCGATGACGTCATCCGGATTGATGACGTTGCCCCAGCGCTTACTCATTTTCCGCCCATCCTCAGCCATGATGAGGCCGACGTTCTGCAGACGTGTAAACGGCTCCTCGTAATTTACTGCGCCAATATCAAATAAAAATTTATGCCAAAATCGCGCGTAGATGAGGTGGCGCGTGGCATGCTCAGCTCCTCCGACATAGAAGTCCACCGGCGACCAATATTTTTCCAGTTTTTTATCTACCAGAGCTTTGTCATTGGACGGATCAATATAACGGAGATAATACCAAGAAGAACCTGCCCATTGCGGCATCGTGTTGGTTTCGCGTTTCGCCGGACCGTCGCATTTCGGACATTTAGTGTTAACCCATTTTTCAATATTTGCGAGCGGCGACTCCCCCGTGCCGGTTGGCTCGTAATTTTTAACTTTTGGCAATTCGACCGGCAAATCTTTCTCCGGCACCGGTACGGCGCCACATTTCTCACAATGAACAATCGGGATTGGCTCACCCCAATAACGCTGACGCGAAAATACCCAGTCGCGTAATTTGTAATTTATTTGTTTTTTGCCGGAGTTATGTTCTTCAAGCCAAGTAATCATTTTTTCTTTGGCGTCCGAAGTTGAGAGGCCGTTCAAAAAATCAGAGTTAATATTTTTTCCGATTTCGGTATAAGCAGCTGAATTTACATCTCCACCAGCGACCACTTCTTTCACCGGTAAATTATATTTTTTTGCAAACTCAAAATCACGTTCATCGTGCGCCGGCACCGCCATCACCGCGCCGGTGCCATAATTCGCGAGGACATAATCGGCGATCCAAACCTGAATTTCTTCCCCGGTCACCGGATGTTTTACAAAAATACCTTCGAGTTTCACGCCGGTTTTTTCCTTCTGCAATTCGGTGCGTTCGAGATCGGATTTAGTTTTGGCTTGCTCGAGATATTGTTCAACCTCCGACCAATTTTTTATTTTAATTTTTAATTCGCCAACCAATTTATTCTCCGGCGAAATGACTACGTAGGTCACGCCGAACAAAGTGTCGGGACGAGTAGTGAATACTTCGATGACTTGATTGGCCAACCCACCCCTACCCCGCCCAAGCGGGGAATCACTGAGAGGAAACTTAATTGACGTACCTTCGGATTTTCCGATCCAATTCCTCTGCATCTCTTTGATCGCAGTCGGCCACTTCGGAAGTTTGTCGAGGTCGTTCAACATCCGATCGGCATACTTGGTTATCCGGAGCACCCACTGACGCATCGGCCGACGTTCAACCGGACTGCCACACCGTTCGCAACAACCATTCTCCAAATCCTCGTTCGCGAGCACGGTCTTATCGACCGGGCACCAATTTACAGGCTCGTTTGATTCATAGGCCAGACCACGTTTAAACATCTGGAGAAAAGTCCACTGCGTCCATTTGTAATATTTCGGATCGGTCGTGTTAATTTCTCTTGACCAATCGTGGGTAAAACCAATCTTACCAAGTTGTTTTTTAAACGTTGCAATATTTTTGTCCGTGGCAACCTTCGGATGCACTTTGTTCGCGATGGCGTAATTTTCTGCCGGCAAACCGAAAGCGTCCCAACCCATCGGATGAAGAACGTTGGATCCCTGCATCATCTTCATGCGCGCCACGACATCGGTCGCGATATAACCTTTCGGATGCCCGACATGCAATCCCGCGCCGGACGGATACGGAAACATATCCAAAATATAATATTTCGGCTTGTCAGATTTGTTGTCAGTTTTGTTTATCCCCTTCTTTAACCAGAAAGATTGCCAGCGCTTCTCTATTTCTTTAGGATTATATTTTTTCATAAATGCGAATAATAGAATCAGTTTAGCCAAAATTAAACAAAATGGCAAGTCAATTAACCTTGTCAAATATATATACAAAATTAACTAATCATTCCAGAGCCAATACTCCGCCATCACCTGCCCTCGTAACCTAAAGCTATTACCATGTCCGAGTAGACCTAAATACGACTGCAGGCTTTCCTTGCTAGCCGATTCCTTAATCCATTTAAACATCCGCTGTTTCGTCGTATTTCGCAAAACCCTATGATCCGGGAAATGTACCCACCCCAAAAAATCCATGCCAGAAGCAAATGTACTGATAAAAACCTTACCAGGATGCAACGATAGTTTGAGATTATCTTGTAAAAATGCTTGAATTTTTAGCAAAGCGGCCTCCAAACGAAACTTATCGCGGGAAAGAAAAACAAAGTCATCGGCATACCGAACGTAATAATGTGATTTCAGATTGTGCTTTACCCATTGATCAAACTTATTCATGTAAACATTGGCAAAGAGTTGGGAGGTCAGATTGCCGAGCGGTAACCCAACGCCTGAATTTGAATCGGTATGAAAACTCTCAATAATGTTTTTCAACAACCATAGAATATCCTTGTCAAAAATATATTCCTTTAAGATGCCGAACAAAATATCATGGTCAATGCTGGCAAAAAACTTTCGGATGTCGCATTTTAGGACCCAACAGGTGCGGGTATGATTTTTACTCACCCGATAAAATAATCCACGAAACCGATTAATCGCCCTGTGTGTACCTTTCTCATTTCGACATGAATAAGAATCGGCGATAAAAGTTTTATCAAAAAAAGGATACAAAATGCGGTAAATCGCATGGTGAAGCAAACGGTCGCGGACACTGGCTTTGTGAATGTGGCGGCGTTTCGGGTCATTGATATAGAAGCTTTCGTAGCCGCCGTGTTGATAGGTTTTGTTTACTAAAGATTGATTAAGCTCTACAATGTTATCCATCAGGCTACGACTGAACTTAATTACATCTACCCTCTTTGTCTTACCAACTATAAATTCCTCCCACGCCAAACATAAATTTTCTAAGGAGATAATATCATTATATTTATGACCCAGCTGCCTTTTTCCTCCGAAAATTTTACTAGTAACCCCCCCCCCGTTCGGATTGAAACCGATCTCCCGATTCTCACCATTCTCAATGATAGTTATTTGCTTTGGCATAGTTTTCTACCGCACGTGCCGCGCCTGACGCGCTACACCATGGGCGTTAAGATAGATAATCTGTTTATTGAATTACTGGAAATTACATTTACGGCCAAGTATGCCAAGCGTGAGGATAAACTAACTTTTCTAAAAGAACTAAGCAAGAAACTCGATAATCTAAAATTCTTTATCACGCTGCTGTGGGAGGCAAAAGGTTTGGAGGCCGGCCAATACGGACAGCTATCACAAAAACTGACGACTGCCGGGAAAATGTCCGGCAAATGGCTTCAGTTATTTAAAACGGAACTCCCGCCAAGTAAGACGGGAGTATTGTGAAGAGACTAGCTGAGGACGAGGACGCCGTAGTTCGAATTGAACTGAACGCGGAAGTCGTTGAGGTTGAAATTGCGGTTCGCGCCATTGACGTTGGCGTAAGGCACGTTGACATGGCCGTCCGGGTTCGTCCAGCGAAATATACCGGATACCTTCTAGAACACCACCCTTTGAGTTCTCTCCGGGTTGAATCGAATTTGGAGACTTGATCTCCCTAATATCCAGTACCGAGTATCTTCAGTTTCTCACTCCACCCATACGCTACGGTAAACCTGCGCCGACCGTATTCTGAAAGATGAAATGGCGAGATCCTACACGCTCAAACCGTGAGGCCGGAGCAGTGTCTGTAAAATCTGAATTAAGTGTAGCAAAATATTTCTAAAAAGAACAGACCCCCGCTCGACCCCACCGTTTGACGGGTGAAATCGAGACGAGGGTCAGAGTGTCCGAGGGCCGGACAAGTGGCGACGAAGCGCCAAGTGTCCGAGTGCCCAAGGGACTACTCGCTGAGGACGAGGACGCCGTAGTCCGAATCGAACCGAACGCGGAAGCCGCCGAGGCCGAAATAGCGGAACGCGCCATCGACGAAGGCGCAAGGCACGCCGACATGGCCGTCCGGGTCCGCCCAGCGAGAGTCCTCGCTGATTGCAAGCACCCAGCCCGGCCATTTCTCCACCTCCTCGGGGTGGTCGTGCATGAAGCCGGCGAGGTCGCCGGTGTTTCCGAGAACGTGGCCGGCGTCCGTGAGCCGCTTCGCGGCCTGTTCGCCGGTCTCACCATCAAGGAAAGCCTCAACCCGACACTTCACCGACCTGGCACCGGTGCCACGGAGCGGGAACCGCTCCTGGGTGATATCGGGGTTGATGTTACCGAGGTTGTCCTCCCCGAGGGCCAACTTGATGAGGGGCATGGGTCCACCAGACTGGTCGTAGGTGACCGGGAAACCATCCTGGAAAACGGAGCTTGGATTCCTCAGAAAGGCCTGAAAGTTGCCTCGTGTGATCCGACCAGCCCTGACCTTCTCATGAAACTCTGCCAACTGCTCGAACGTCGGGTTCATACTACTCTCCTTTGCATCCGCTGGTATTCCAACCGATACATCCGGCACCATTGCCGAACATGCAATTGATCCGCCATACGGACACGATAAAGCCAGGAACCATTCCTAGCCTTCTTTTGACCAACCTGGATTCCCGCCTGCGCGGGAATGACAATTATAAGCCAAAAGAAAGCTAGGATAACATGAAAAGAACAATGACAAAGTATACCAAAAAATAGGGACTTTGTCAACCACCGATTGTGAACACCCTATTTCTGACACCCAGGACAAAAATGCGTCCCCCGGCCGTTGCTTTTGATTTTTTTGACCACACCGCCGCAACGCGGGCATTTCTCACCTTCTCGATCGAAAACCTGCAGGAAATCCGTATAATTACCCTTTTTGCCGGAACTATCGAGATAATCCTTGAAAGTAGTCCCCCGATGTTTGATAGCTTTTTTCAAAATTTCTGGAATGCAGGTAAATAACTTTTTCTTTTCAATCGAGGTTAAGCTTGCAACCGGTCGCGTCGGCAAAACATTTGCGCAAAAGCAAACCTCATCGGCGTAAATATTTCCGATGCCGGCGATCTTTTTTTGATCAAGCAACGCCACCTTAATAGTAACCTTTCTTTTTCCTAACGCTGCAAGAAAATTTTTGTAAGTGAAATTTGGGGTAAGCGGTTCGATGCCGAAGCCGGACAGCACCTTCTCGACGTCCGAGTCAGTGGCAAGTTTCATATAGCCGAACCGGCGGAGATCGTTGAAAAATAATATACCCTTATCGTCAAAAGTAAGAATTACCTGCGTATGTTTATTTGGCAAGCAGAAATCATTCTCGGTCAGTTTGTGGCCGCCAGCAATCACCTCTAATTTGTCTTTTATTTTTTTCTCATAGATCAACTGACCCGTCATCTTCAGATGAACCAGCACCGATGTGGCTGCTCTATTTTTGGAAACTCTAAAACTATTCTTTAATCGAAAAATCATCAACTTCCCGCGGCGATCGATTTCTTTAAACTTATTACCACGAAGCGCTTGAATAAATAATTTGTTTTCAAAATTTACCGCTTTAGGTTTGCGGATTTCCACTTGAACAATTTTCGTGTTCAAGACTTTTCGGCGAAGATCATTGCGGATTGTTTCTACTTCCGGTAGTTCAGGCATAACAATTAAAAAATCCCAATAAATTTCACCAGCCTACATTGTCATCCTGACGTCACAGGAAGGATCCCTGGCTCACCAACAATTGGTTGACCAAAAACGCCTTGTGAGCCAGAGATCTTTCGGGGTGAATCCCCTCAAGATGACAAATGGTTCGCCGATTGGTCCCTTGGGATTTGGGATTTTACAAATGCCTCTTTATCATCTCCTCCAATTTCTCTTTCTGCACGCCGCCGACGAGCTGGTCTACGACCTGTCCGCCCTTGAAGATCATGAAACTTGGAATACTGAGAATGTTGTAATGCGAGGGGGTGGTCTGATTTTCATCAACGTTCATCTTGCCGATTTTGATATTCTTTCCCTCCATCTCTTTCGCAATCTCATCCACGATCGGACCGCTCATCCGGCACGGTCCGCACCACGGCGCCCAGAAATCGACGAAGACGGGCACGCTAGATTTTAGTACCTCTTGTTCAAAATTTGAATCTGTAAATGTGAGTTCCATATATTTTAATAAATAGAAATAAGATATAAGCAATAAGCTGTAAGTAATAATTGTTGGCTGCTTACTGCTTACCAGCTTATTTCTTACTGCTTATGACAACACCAACTTCTTATATTTCTTGTCTTCTTTGTAAGCCTCGAGCACATCCCCGGCTTCCAACTTCAGCTTGCCAGCAAATTCCATACCGCACTCGTTTCCCGCCGGGACTTCATTGACCGCCTGCTTGCCGGACTGAAGAGTGGTAATCTTGCCAACGCCGATCTCTTCGCCGCCGCGCTTCACGCGCACCTTCGCATCCTTCTGAAGTTTGCCGCTCTCTACTCGGCCGCCGACCACCATCGCGCCTTTGTCGGTGCGGAAGATAGCGACCACTTTGAAATTGCCGAGTTCGGTCAGGATTATCTCCGGCACCAGCAGTTTCTCAAGTTCCGCTTTAACTTTATTCAAAAGATCGTAAATAATTTTGTACTCGAAATATTGTACACCTAGTGTCTGTATCATTTCAAATGATTGCGAGGTAGTAGTGACGTTGAACCCAAATAGCAAAGCAGAAGTAGTCTGCGCGCGTGTCACATCGTCGGCCGTAACATTGCCGAGACCCTTGCCGACAACCTTCACGCTGACTTCCAGATTTTTGATAGTTTCGAGCGAGCCGGAGATCGCCTCAAGCGAGCCAAGCGTGTCAGCCTTCACGACCACATTCAGCACCTGCACCTTCTCGCCCTCTTCGTTCTCTTCCTTCGCGACGACGTTTTGTTTCTCGGCGCCGGTCTGCTGAATCTTCTTGCTGCGGACGTCAACGTGGCTAGCAGAATCAGCGCGACTGAGATCAAGCACGTCACCGACCGCCGGAGAAATTTTAAATCCGAGAATTCTGACTGGCGTGCTTGGCGGCGCCTCGGCAATAATTTCACCGCGGTAATCTCTGAGAGCGCGAACTTTGCCGTAAATTTCACCATTGATGATGATAGGATCGTTCACACGAAGCGTACCGGTCTGAACCAAAATAGTAGCGACCGGACCGGCGCCTTTGTCGACGTGAGCTTCGATCACCGTACCCGCCGCGGGGCGGGCCGGATCCGCTGTGATATTTTCAGCTTGAAAATCCGCCATGATCAGAACGGTGTCGAGCAATTTATCAATATT
>JBBTSL010000137.1:0-5047 GCA_038064745.1 Patescibacteria group bacterium
AATCTGATGTTCAAGACCTTCATCGGTACGACCGAGGATACCTCGACAGTCGCTTATCTCCGACCGGAGACGGCCGGTGGGATGTTTGTAAATTTTAAAAACGTTCAGGGAGTGACGCGTCGCCGCCTGCCGTTCGGCATCGCGCAGATTGGCAAGAATTTCCGCAACGAGATAACGCCCGGCAATTTTATTTTCCGCACCCGCGAATTTGAGATTGGAGAAATGGAATATTTTATCAATCCGAAAGATTGGGAAAGTATTTTCGAGATGTGGCTTGGCGAGATCAAGCGCTGGTGGAGAGACATCATGCAGGTGAATATGGACAATCTGGTCTGGCATGAGATCCCGGATGGTGAGAGAGCACATTACAGCAAACGCACAGTGGACATCGAATACAAATATCCGTTTGGGGTGAAGGAGTTGCACGGTATCGCATACCGCACCGATTTCGATATGAAGCGTCACGAGGAAGTCAGCGGGCAGGATCTCCATTACACCGATCCGGAGACCGGGGAGAAATTATTACCGCATGTGATCGAGCCGACCTTCGGGATCGAGCGTATGCTGCTCGTAACCCTGCTTGAGGCCTACCGCGAGGAAGATGCCCCAACTGCTGAGAAAGGCGAGACGGAGAAGCGTATCGTGATGAAATTCCCGCGCCACCTCGCTCCGATCCAGGTTGCGATATTGCCATTATCGAAGAAGAAGGAATTGAGTTCGGTAGCGGAGGAGTTGGCGAATACACTGCGCAAGGACTTTATGGTTGATTATGATGAGACGCAGAGCATCGGCAAACGCTATCGCCGTCAGGATGAGATCGGCACGCCATTCTGCGTGACGGTGGACTTTGAATCTTTGGAAGACAAACAGGTTACGGTACGCGAACGTGACAGTATGAAGCAGGAGAGGGTGGCGATCGGCGAATTGAAGGATTATTTAAAGAAACAGTTTTAACGGCAAGCAAGACCTCACCCCGCCTCTCCTTGAAGGAGAGGGGAAACGTCGCTTCCTTCTCCTTTAAGGAGAAGGTTAGGATGAGGTCTAGTCGTCATTCGAACAAATATTTAATTATGTACAAAATCTCAAAATTAAAAAACGGCCTTACTTTGCTCAAGGTCCCACTGAAAGGGACGCAGTCGGTGACAGTGCTGGTATTGTTCCCGGTGGGGTCGCGATATGAGACCAAGGACTACGCCGGCGCGGCGCACTTCGTCGAGCATATGATTTTCAAGGGTACCGAGAAGCGTCCGCTCGCGACCGACATCTCGCGCACTCTCGACGCGCTCGGCGCCGATTACAACGCATTCACTTCGAAAGATTATACCGGCTATTACATAAAAATTGCACAGGAGAAACAAGAGGTCGCGTTTGATATTTTATCAGACGTGATTTATCACTCGACTTTTGCTGCGGCAGAAATCGAGAAGGAGAAGGGCGCGATCGTCGAGGAGCTCCGGATGTATAAAGACAATCCCGGTATGGCGATCGATATGCTTTTCGACAAGCTGATGTTCGGCGATACACCGCTCGGCTGGGATATAGGCGGGTCCGAGAGCACGGTCCGAAGTTTCACGAGGGATCAGCTCAGTAGTTATTATCAGGCTCATTATTCTCCGAAGAATACTTTGTTGGTCGTGGCCGGCGCGTTTGGCGCGTCCGCGGAGAAGAAAATCGCTTCATATTTCGGTGAGTCACCCGCCAAAGGCGGGTCCGCCTCTGGCGGAAAAAATATTTTGGATCACAAGAAATCATTTGCGCACTTCGAATGGCCGAAAAAGGATTTACCGCTGGCGGAGAGAATAATGGCGGAAGAAAAAAAACTCGACCAGGCCAATCTGATAATCGGCTTTCCCGGCCTAGAGAATGATCATCCTGATCGCTACGCCGCGTCAATTTTACTGAATATTCTCGGCGGTGGTATGAGCTCCAGGCTTTTCGTGGAGGTTCGTGAGAAACGCGGCCTCGCCTATATGGTTCGCGCCGGATCGACATCGTTTCGCGATGTGGGAGTTGCTTCCGTTCAGGCCGGGCTTGATCCAAGTCGTCTATCGGAGGCATTGCAGGTTATCAAGGCCGAGATCGAGCGAATTGCGAAGGAGCCGGTGACGGCACAGGAGCTTGAGAATGCCAAGACGAATCTCGCCGGACGCCTGGCACTCAGCCTCGAGGACAGCAGCACTCAGGCGGAATGGTATGGCAAGCAGTTTCTGTTTAACAAAAAAATTCGATTGCCGAAGGGTGTGGTGGGCAATATAAATAAGGTGACTATCAAGGATGTTCAGCGGCTGGCAAAACAATTTTTCATAATGTCCGAGATGCGTCTTGCCATCATCGGACCCTTGTCGAAAGCGGTGGTTATTGATATGGTAAGCAAGTTATAAAGTTGAAAGTTATCAAGTTATAAAGTCCTATGAAGAAGCTTTACCTCTTCGCCAATTGGAAGATGTATCTCGATGCGGCAGAGAGCGAGAAGTTGGCGCGCGAATTTGAGGAGATTTCCTATCCGAAGAGAAGTAAGGTGGTGGTTTTCCCGTCTGCCTTGGTGATTGAAGAGCTGGTGCCAATATTTAAAAAAACCAAAATCAGTTTCGGCGCCCAAAATACTTATTGGGCAGACAAGGGCGCGTACTCGGGCGAAATTTCGGCGGCAATGTACAGGGACGTCGGCTGTTCGTATGCCCTAGTCGGTCACGCCGAGCGGCGCCACAAGTTTCATGAGAGCGATGAGGATACGCGCTTGAAGATGGAAGCGATTTTGAAATTGAAAATGACGCCGGTGCTCTGCGTTGGGGAGACGGAGGAAGAAAGGAAAAATAATAAAACCGAAGAAGTGCTCGAGCGGCAGCTCAGCGTGGCCTATCGTGGCTTGGTTTGGCCGAAGGGGATCGAGCTGTTGATCGCGTATGAGCCGGTGTGGGCGATCGGCACCGGAGAGTCGTGCTCACCGACGGAAGCGGAGCGCGTTTGCTCTCTAGTCAGTGGTTGGACTCGGAAGTTTCTCGGCGTTGAGCCGGCGATACTCTACGGGGGCAGTGTTGCGGCCGAAAATATCAGCGATTATGTCAGTCAGTCCCACATTCAAGGTGTCTTGGTAGGCGGCGCCTCGGCCAAGAAAGCCAGCTGGGTCAGCCTGATTAAAAAGTTATCATAGTAATATGTATCAGATCATTTTTACAATTTTGGGGTTGAGTTTGGCGGGGTTGGTCATTATATTTTTCAGAAAATTTCCTCAGTTGGCAAATCTCGATCTCGAAAATCTGCCCGAGGAGAAGCTCGCTCAGAAAAAAAGAGAAATGTTGGGTCGGAGAGTGAAGGCGGAGCACGGCCGCCTGATTCAGAATTTTATAAAATTAATGAGGCCGGTCGGAAAGGTTTGGGGTGGGCTTCAGTTGAAATTTCGAATTTACGTCGGTAAGATTGAGCGGCTACTCCACCATGAACAGCGTGTGAAATCGCGCACCGAGCTCGCGCAAATGCCGACTGAAGCGGTTGACAGTAAGCTTGCAAATTTGGTTTCGGAAGGCGGGCAAAATCTGGAGCATGGAAATCTCGAAAAGGCCGAGGAACTTTTTATCGCCGCGATAAAGATGGACGCGAAATTTGCTCCGGCCTATCGGGGGCTTGGCGATACGTATCTCGCGAAAGGCGCTCTCAGCGAAGCGGAGGAGACCTATCAATTTCTAATGCAACTGTCGCCGATGGATGATGGAGCGATGGTGAAAATTTCGGAATTACTTGAGAAGAAAGGGGATCTGGAACAGGCGATAAATTATTTACAGCAAGCCGTGGTTATCAACGACTCGCTCTCCTCAAGATTTTTTCATTTGGCTGAGCTGTTGCACAAAGTAAGTCAGCCTAGTGTTGCGAAGGAAGCTATTGTCCAAGCGGTGGACCTCGAGCAGAGGAATCCGAAGTACCTTGACTTGCTCATCGAAACTGGTATACTATGTGGCGATAAGGTTCTGGCTGAACGCGGCCTGTCAGAACTCCGTTTAGTCAACCCGCAAAATCAAAAGTTAGAGAGTTTTCAGAGTCGAATAAATAATATCGCGGCGCACCTTACAAAATAATAATGGGCAGATACCGAAGTGGTCAAACGGGGCTGACTGTAAATCAGCTGGCTACGCCTTCCAAGGTTCGAATCCTTGTCTGCCCACACGACAGTTATAAAGTTGAAAGTTATAAAGTCATAAAGTGTAATGCAACGGACTTGATAACTTTATAACTTTCAACTTTACAAACTGATTTGCCGCTTTAGCTCAGCTGGTAGAGCAACAGTTTTGTAAACTGTAGGTCCAGGGTTCAAATCCCTGAAGCGGCTCCAACTATTTATTAACGCCGATGTAGCTCAGATGGTAGAGCACGTCCATGGTAAGGACGGGGTCCGCGGTTCAATTCCGCGCATCGGCTCAAAACCCGCCGCAGGCGGGCAGTAAAAAGTTATAAAGTTATAAAGTTTAAAGTATAAAGTTATGAGTCAAGACAACATGGTAAAGTTGGAGTGTTCGGTCTGCAAGCTTATCAACTACTTCAGCAGCAAGAACAAAAAAATTCTCAAGAACAAGCTGGAGCTCAGCAAGTTCTGCGGCAACTGCAAAGCGCATACACTCCACAAGGAAACCAAGTAATACATAGTTAAGCTGTGAAATATTTTTTTACCGCTTTCTACAAGAGCTGTTACGATCCCACTTGGTTGAAGGCAGCGCGAAAATTTCCTGGTAAAGCCTGGAGCTACTTTTGTCTTTTGGTATTTGTGTTGGCGCTAGCGGCGACCATCCCGGTTTGGCGGGAGGCGAGTTCGCTACTCGGTGAATTCCAGACAGAATTTTCCGCTCAGTCTCCGGACTTTCAGGTAAATTTGAAAAACGGTAAATTAACAATTGAGAAGTTGGATCAGCCGTTCGTCTATCGTTCGGAGGAGTTGGTCGTGATAGTCGATACCGATACCACAAGTTCGGTAGCCGCGGAACGGTTTGTGACCAGCACTGACATCAGCACGCTACTCATCACCTCCGACCGCGGCGAATTGCGAAATATTAATACTGCC
>JBBTSL010000138.1:0-2540 GCA_038064745.1 Patescibacteria group bacterium
ACCCCCACCCCGCCCAAGCGGGGAATTGAAATTATTACCATTGTCGCGGACAAACTGATCAGCGTGGCAGGCATCGTGCTCGTGCAGTATTCAGTCTCCCTGGGCAGTGTATCTAGGGTCAATGCGCTTGAAGGTTTCAGGTATGGCCTCCTTGTAATATTGGTGGCCGGCCTGACCAAATTTTGGCCGGAGGCATTTAGTGAGCATTATCAGGTTGGCGAGTTCAGGCGCGAGCTGCTAGCGGTGTTTATCATCGCGACTGGGCTTTATTTTTTGGTGATTTAGTATGATTTTTCAGAGTCACGGGAAAATTAAGATATTCGGAATATTTTTGTTAATATTATTTATTGTCTGGTTTATGTTGAACTTTTTTGAATCCGCCAGAAACCCGGACATGAAACTCGGCGTTTCTTTTGATCCGGAGTACGCCGGCTCTCTGAGTATGGATCCGGCCGAAGTTTTTCGCCTGCTTGCGGATGATTGGCAGTTCAGATATTTTCGTTTGTCTTTACCGTGGGATAAGGTTGAGAGCGTGAGGGGCACGTTTGATTTCACGGAAATGGATTATTTTCTTTCTGAAGCGCAGAAACGTGGCGCGAGGGTGATGCTGGCGATCGGGAACAAAACACCGCGCTGGCCGGAGTGCCATCATCCTGGGTGGGTTGCATCGCTGCCGCCGGCTGAATTTAGAGCCGCTCTTCTGAATTATCTTTCTGTGGCGGTCGAGCATTATAAGGATAATCCGGCAATTGAGATGTGGCAGGTTGAGAATGAGCCATTTCTAGCGTTTGGTAATTGCACGCGATTGACGAACGATGAATTACGCGGCGAAGTAGCGCTGGTGAAGAAGATTGATCCAGTTCATCCGGTCCTAGTGGCCGACAGCGGAGAATTAACGCTTTGGAATGTTACCGCGCGGGCAGGGGACCTGTTTGGCATGACGATGTATCGCGTGGTTTGGAGTAAGTATTTCGGTTATTGGAGTTATGATTGGCTGCCGCCGTCTTTCTATCGCCTCAAGCTTTGGTTGGCCGGGCGCCCGCTCCAGAGTTCATATGTAGTTGAGCTTCAGGCGGAGCCGTGGGCGCAGAATGGGTCGTTGGATAAGATGAGTATCGAGGAGCAGAATAAGTCTATGGACCTCGTTCGGTTGAGGAAAAATCTCGATTACGCGAAGCGGGTCGGCGCGCCGAGGGTTTATCTGTGGGGCGGAGAGTGGTGGGCGTGGCTTCTGAAGAATGGGCATAATGAGATACCTGATTTTGTAGCGGGGTTGAATTCTCAAAATTAGAGGTGGCGTTCGCCCCCTCCCCTTTCCAAGGGGAGGCGAGGAGGGGTTTGCCGTCCTCTGCGACTCGAAATATGGGTGTCGTTTGTCAGGCTTGTTCATAGGAAGGCAAACCCCCTCTAACTCCCCCTTGGAAAGGGGGAGGAGCCAATGGCATTGACCTTTAATTTTTTTTGTTATAAACTCACGACATATTTAGGGCAATTAGCTCAGTTGGTTAGAGCGTCTCGTTTACACCGAGAAGGCCAAAGGTTCGAATCCTTTATTGCCCACCACGCTCAGCGTTGTTTAAGGGACGCTCAGCGTCCCACAAATTTAAAACCGCCAATTTGGCGGTTTTGTGGTATAATGGGATTATGTTAGAGAAGAAAAATAATTCAATAATTTTTCACAAAGGCATCTTCAAGCCCGTCGCCACGGTCGCGGACGCGGTTTTTATTATTACCGGCATGACGATCGGCGCCGGGATCCTCGCTATTCCCTATGCGGTATCGCAGGTCGGTCTCTTCATCGGCGTTCTTATGATACTTGGCCTCGGCTCATTTACCCTATTTTTGAATTATATGATCGGGGAGATTGCCATCAATACCAGAGAGCCGCTGCAGCTGGTGGGCTTTACCGGGAAATATCTTGGGAAAACCGCGAAACATTTCCTCATGCTTATTCTTCTGACAAGTTCATTCGGTTCTCTTCTGGTGTATATTATTGGCGAGGGAATCGCGCTGTCGGCGATGTTTGGGGGAAGTCCATTTTTATGGAGTGTTTTTTTCTGGTCAGTTGGCAGTTTTATTATCTGGGGCGGGCTCCGGCGGATAAAGACGATAGACAAGATTTTTGGTAGTATTGTCATGGCCATTATTCTAGGGCTTGCAACATTGATATTACCAAAATTTCACACTGAACAGATATTTTTCTTCGATGCCGGTAAATTATTTCTTCCGTTCGGCGTAATTCTTTTTGCTCTCAATGGTACGGCGGCCATCGCCGAGGCGCACGCGCTTCTGCCGGGTCGCGCCCGGGATTTTCGGAAAGCTCTCGTTATCGGCACGCTGATCCCGATTTTTCTATATATTTTATTTGCGATTTCAGTGGTTGGCTTCACTGGGCAGAGCACAACCGAGATAGCGACGATAGGGCTGGGGCGGGCGTTTGGCCCGGTCGTATCATTTTTCGCGAATTTATTCGCGGCGCTGGCGATGTGCACCGGCTTCATCGGGCTAGGCACGGCGCTGCGCGAGACGCTGGTGTGGGA
>JBBTSL010000139.1:0-1093 GCA_038064745.1 Patescibacteria group bacterium
ACCAGTGGCCTTTGCAATGTGAATGCAACGCTCTAACCAGCTGAGCTAATCATCCCCGTTAGAGGGCCCCCTATTTATGGTTAAATTATAGCATGAAAGTTGACAGCAAATCAAGCTCACCTGCCATTCATTGGCATTGAAATATTATCCATTCTGTGCTACAATGCTCATTATATACACCCTATGGATCACGAACCGATCAATCTCCTCAATTCACTCAATGCTGAGGAAACACTCACGGGAGGGCCGGCGAAACCGAAACGATCGGTCCTTTTTTGGTCTTTCGTTCTGATTTCGGTGTTCATCGGAATATTTATCGTTCGATCAATCGTCAACACAGAAAGTGAAGAGTACACCGACACCCTGTCGCCTCGAAAATTAAGTTTTATTGAAACCGTCAAAAATTTCATTTTCCACCCGGATAATATCTTGATCGGACAAGATGAAGACCGGATCAACATCCTCCTCCTCGGCATCGGCGGATCAGGGCATGATGGACCATACCTCAGCGACACAAATATTATCGTCAGCTTGAAACCCAGCACCAACGAAGTGGCGCTGATCTCGGTCCCGCGCGACCTTGGCGCGTTGGTTGGCACTCACGGTTGGCGCAAGATTAACAGCGCCGACGCCTTCGGAGAAGCCGAACGGCCGGGAGCGGGCGGAGAATACGCGAGGCAAGTTTTCGAAAATACTTTCCGGTTAAAAATCCCCTACTTTCTACGCGTTGATTTCACCGCCTTCCAGGAGCTGATCGACAAGCTTGGTGGCATCAACGTAAATGTACCGACTGCTTTCACCGATGCATCCTATCCCGGTCCAAATTTTTCATACACAACGGTGCACTTCGATGCCGGAGTCCAACTTATGGACGGAGAACACGCCCTCTCCTATTCACGTTCTCGGCATGGAAACGCTGGCGAAGGATCTGACTTCGCGCGCTCACGACGTCAACAGCTGATCATAGAGGCAGTCAAGGAAAAAATGCTTTCACTGGGAACCTACACTAACCCCGGCAAAATAAAAAATGTTTACGACTCATTAAAATCTCACGTCAGCACAAATCTGAATATCGCGGAACTCTCCTACTTGG
>JBBTSL010000140.1:0-2139 GCA_038064745.1 Patescibacteria group bacterium
TCCCAGTCCAGCTCGAGCCGGTTGCCGTCCGCGCTGCAGGTACCAGTACGCACCCACAGATCTCCGAACATTTGCTGTTTCGTGAGGTTGTGGTACGCGAGGGCGACGCCAGCCGTGTAGACAGTCTGGATGAGCTCCCGACTGAAGAAACCGGTCGGAACGCCCCAGCGATCTTCGATCATCCGGAGCGTCTGGAGTTGTTCCGTCAGATTCTGGTTCGTGGTCTCGCGAAGCGCGACTGGAACGCCCGAAACGAGGCAGTGCTCGGTGAGAGTATCTGCGAACGACCAATCCTGGAGGTACTTGAAGTCCTCCACGCATGGCCCGAGGGTCGGAATCGTGAACTTCAGATTCGCGCCAGACTGCGTGGCGTAATGGCACGGGTCGGAACCCTTGCCCTCCGCGATCGCACCCTTGCGGCAACTGTCGATGAGTCGCCGCGCATCCGCCTTCGGCTGCCTGGCCTCCTTCATGAGCCAGACCAACGCCTCCTTGTCGCTGAGCGGCGTGAAGTACCGGAGCATGAGCGCGGCGAACACCTCGCGAAGCCGTGGCTGAAACGCCTTGGACATGAGAACGCGTTGCATCTCCTCCTTGGTAGGATTGAGTGAAGTGATGACATCGCCGACCAACTTCTCGCCTTGCCTTTTCTGCGGGGACGTGAACCTTGCGGTCATCGTCGCCTCCTTGTGTAGGTGGTTTACCTTTACCCGAGCGAAATTGCCAGGTTGGGGTTTACCACGATTATGACTGAGACCAATTCCCAATCAATGGAGGATTATACCTAAAAACCGCTTGATTGTCAAGGGATTTTGGGCTAATGCACATACCGCAACGGATTCACCCTCGCGCCATTAATCTGAATTTCAAAATGCGAATGGATGCCGGTAATGCCGCGGACGTGGCCGGTGTTACCCATGAGAGCAATCGTCTGCCCCGTCTCCACCTCTTCGCCAACGACGACCAACAGCTGTGAATTGTGGCCGTACAGCGAACGGATCCCATTGCCATGATCAAGGATAATATAACAGCCATAGCCGTTATTCCAGCCGCACTGCGACATGACGACTCTGCCTGATTTGGTGGCGTAAATCGGTGATTGCCATGGACCGCCGATATCAAGCGCATGATGCTTGAACCCATAATACTGAGTGATCAGATGCTTCAGAGTCGGCCAAACATATCCGGAAGCAGAGGGCGCGGAGTATGAGTTGGATGGGATCGGCTGATTGGAAAATGTCTGGCGAACTGATCTGGCTCTCGGCACTATCACAACCACGGCCTTGATAGATCCGTTTGGCACGGCGACTCTCTCACCGATTTTCAGATCACTGCCATCTTCCTTCAAATGATTAAAATTTATGATGTCCGACGCCTGCGCCTTATATAGGGAGGCAATTTTCTTCAGTGAGTCACCCTTCTTCACCGTATGCATCACGCCGGTCGTCGGCGGAATTTTCAAAATTTGTCCCAGTTTCAAGATCGAGCGCGTGGTCAGATTATTGTTCCACATCACCGTCAGGATGCTGACATTGAATTCATAAGCAATACTGCTAAGCGAATCGCCGGGCTGAATAACATAATCAACTTCATTGAGCCGACTCGCGGAAGAAATAATCCCAGGCAGAAGAATCGGCTTATTGAAAGCCATTCCGCCCGCGACAACCGCGCCGAGGTTTTGTTCTCCACCACTATCATTGTTCGGAGATAATTCCGCGCTCGACAGCGCTCCCGCGCGCCAGGAATAACCGGCTACCTCAGCGCGAGCCGGCGCGACAATTTCTTCAAGCTCTATCTCCTGATCTCCGCCGATCAAGGTATAAGCCAGAGTCTTCTGACCAACATAGGATAAATCATTGCGGCCAACCAGTTTAGTCTCAGACAAGGTCATTAAAAAGAGCATTAAAAAAACAATGATCTGTAGAAAATCACGTTTAGTTGTCCACTCGTTGCTCTGAACGACACCGAGTCGACGAAAGAATAGCTCTGTTTTTAGTCTAAGGTATAGGATCGTCCTGGTTGTCCCGCTTACGAACAGTCCCAACACGAAATAAATACCAATTCCAGCCTGCCAAAGTAACCTCTTGATGTAGACCAAAGCTTTCAGAAATTTTAAGAGTACTCTGTACTTCATAGCTT